>JAHJDS010000542.1 GCA_018812395.1 Pseudomonadota bacterium | reverse complement strand
CCGGTGGGGCCCTTCTTGATCTCGACACAGCCCGAACTCTCCAGCAGCCGCATCGCCTCTCGGATCACCGTCCGGCTGACCTGGAACTCCTCGGCCAGGTCCTTCTCCGACGGAAGGCGGGCGCCGGTGGCCACTCGCCCGGTCAGGATCCGATCCTGGATGGAGTGGGCCACCTGGTCGGAATACCTCATCTTTTCCAAGGGTCTGAACATGTTGACCTTCATGGGCGGCCTCTGGGTCGGTTGGCCCGAGAATTCATGACCGGCGACGGCGTGGTGACCAATCGGTCACGGCCGCGGCTGAACCCTTTATATATGTCTGACCTATTTAAAATTACCATAAGCGAGGCCGGCCTGATTGTCAAGGTCTTTTTTTAATCCCGTCCTGGTTCTCAATCAGATAATATTCATTATACCAGCTAGTTATATGGCAGCACCACCACGACCTCGCAAAAAAGAGCTTGACAAGTCGGGGCCCTTTATTTAATCTGGTTCTATAATAAAGCAGACCTATATAGCGTATTTGCGCCTCGCGGAATACCAAACGGGCCGCCAGGGAGGCCGCCACACCACCCTCGGCCCCAAAAAGATGGGGTGTCAAGGGCGGGACCCGTCAGAGTCCCGCCGGAACCAGGCCATAAAATTTTTTTTCCAGACTCCAGACATCAGGGGGGGGTCATGAGGAAGGTTTTCAGTCTCAGCGTGATCGGCTTGGCCGTCATCGTCGGCCTGTGGGCCGTCTGGCCCGCCGTGTCGCCGGCGGCCTCGGCGCCCAAGTTCATTCCCATCGGCTCGGCCGTGTCCCTGACCGGCGTGTTCGGCGGCGGCGGTCGGCAGTGCAAGGCCGGCTATGAGCTGGCCGTGGCCGACATCAACGCCAAGGGGGGCGTGTACGTCAAGCAGTACCGGAAACGGATTCCGCTCAAATTGATCGTCTTGGACGACGAGTCCAACTTCACCACCACCGTCCAGCGCATGGAGACGCTCAAGTCCAGATACAAGGTCGTCGCCTATCTTGGCGGTTTTTCCAGCCCGATCCACGCCGCCCAGGCGCCCATCGCCGAGAAGAACCGGACGCCGCTGTTGATGGTCGCCTCGTATTTGTGGAAGGCCCACCAGATGGGCTTCAAGTACAACTTCTCGCCGTTCCCCAAGTCGCCCGACTGCGCCAAGACGGTCTTCGACGTGCTGGACTCGATCCCCAAGAAGATCCGGCCCAAGAAGGTGGCCATCATTATGGAGAAGGCGCCGGTGGGCATGGAGCTTTCCAAGCTGTGGACGGCCCAGGCCAAGAAGCGCGGTTACCAGGTGGTCGTCTTTAGGTGGCACGCCCGGGGGACCAAGGACTTCTCGCCCATGATCCTGGCGGCCAAGAAGGCCGGGGCCGAGGTGCTGCTCACCGGGCCGACGCCGCCCGAGGGCATGGCCCTGACCAAGCAGATGGTCGAGCTGGGCTACCTGCCCAAGTTCTACTTCGCCTACCGGGCCCCGGACCCCATCGCCTGGGGCAAGGCCCTGGGCAAGATCGGCGACTACGTCTGCCTCGGCCCGGGCTGGAACCACGGCCTCAAGGCCCCCGGCGTGGCCCATCTCAATAAGGTTCATCAGAAGAAGTACGGCCGCCCGGCCGACGTGATGGTCGGCCCGGCCTACGCCTGCGTCCAAATATTGGCCAACGCCATCGAGCGGGCCGGCAGCCTCGATCCCACGAAAATCCGGAAGGCCATCGCCCGGACCAAAATGATGACCGTCCTGGGGTCCACCTCCTTCCGCCCAAACGGCATGGGCCGGGTGGTCTTCTACGTGGTCCAGTGGCAGAAGGGCAAGCAGGTCCTAGTCTGGCCCAAGAAGGCGGCCACGGCCAAGCTGGTCTACCCCATGCCGGCCTGGAACAAGCGCTGAGAGCGTCCCTTCCCCCGGGCCCCGGCCGAACCACGTTCGGCCGGGGCCCGGGGACCATCCGGCCCGCCTCGTTCGTCCCAAACCGCCGCCGGACGGACGGACGGGGCGGGCCCGGGAGAGAGGCTTGTCCCTCCTTCGGGTCCAGGGACTGACCAAGTCCTTCACCGGGCTGATGGCCCTCTACCAGGTGTCCTTCGAGGTCGCCGCGGGCGAGGTCCTGGCCGTGATCGGGCCCAACGGCTCGGGCAAGACCACCCTGTTCAACGTCATCACCGGTTTTTTGCGCCCCAACGCCGGCCGGATCACCTTCGGGGATCGAGACATCACCGGCCGCGCCCCCCACCGGATCTGCCGCCACGGCCTGGCCCGCATCTTCCAGCTGGTTAAGCCCTTTTTGGAGCTGACGGTCATCCAGAACGTGATGGTCGGCCGGCTGTACGGCCGGGAGCGGGCGGCCGGCCAGAAGCGGGCTCGGGCCGAGGCCCTCGACATCCTCCGGTTCGTCGACCTGGCCGAGCTGGCCGACCAGATGGCCCACACCCTGACCACGGCCCAGCGCAAGCGCCTCGAACTGGCCCGGGCCCTGGCCGCCCAGCCCCGGTTGATCCTGCTCGACGAGCTGATGGCCGGTCTGAACATGACCGAGACCGAAGAGGCCATGGCCCTGGTCCGCCGGATTCGGGACCGGGGCGTGACGGTGGTCATGGTCGAGCACGTCATGCGGGCGGTGATGGCGGTCTCCGACCGGGTGCTGGTGCTCTGCGCCGGGGAGAAGATCGCCGAGGGAACGCCGGCCGAGGTGGTGCGCGACCCGGAGGTCATCTCGGCCTACCTGGGCGACGAGGGAGGCCGGGGCGATGCTTGAGGCCAGGGAGGTTCAGGCCCAGCGGGCCGGGATTCAGGTCCTGTGGGACGTGTCACTCAAAGTGAACGAGGCCGAGATCGTGGCCCTGGTCGGGCCCAACGGGGCGGGCAAGAGCACCATTTTGCAGGTCGTCTCCGGCCTGATCCGGCCGACCGGGGGCCGGGTCCTGTTCCAGGGCCGATCCCTGAGTGCGGTCCGGGCCAGCCGGATCGTGGCCCGGGGGCTGTGCCACGTGCCCGAGGGTCGGGGGCTGTTCCCCCAGATGACCGTCCGGGAAAACCTGGAAATGGGCTGCTATCTCGGGCCGGCCCGGACCCGTCGGGACGAATCGTTCCGAATGGTTTACGAGTACTTCCCCAGGCTCGGCCAGCGGGCCGCCCAGCGGGCGGGCACCCTGTCCGGCGGCGAGCAGCAGATGCTGGCCATCGGCCGGGGAATCATGTCCCGGCCAAAGCTCTTGATCCTGGACGAGCCCTCCTGGGGCCTGGCCCCGCTGCTGGCCAGGGCGATTTTTGACGTGATCCGGCGGATCAACGCCGCCGGGGTGGCCATCCTGCTGGTCGAACAGAACGTCCACATGGCCCTGGAACTGGCCCACCGGGCCTATGTCCTGGAAAACGGCCGGATCGCGGGGCACGGCGCCGGGGCCGAACTCCTGGCCGACGACCACATCAAAGAGGCCTATTTGGGGCAGGCGCCCGCGTCGCCCCCGGCCGGGAGCGAACGGTGAGCGTCGAGACCATGATCCAGAGCGCCCTGTTCGGCATCTTCGTCGGGGCGATCTACGGCCTGGCCGCCGCCGGGTTGTCGCTCGTCTTCGGCGTGATGGACATGCTCAACGTGTCCCACGGCGAGCTGGTGATGATCGGCGGCTACCTGACCTTCTGGCTGTTCGATCTGTTCAAGCTGGACCCGTTTGTGTCCCTCCCGGCGGTGGTGCCGGCGATGTTCGTCATCGGCGCCGTGTTGTTCGTGGTCGTGTTTCTGCCCCTGGCCCGGCTGCCCGAGGAGGCCAAGGTCAAGAATTCGCTGCTCGTCGGCTTCGGCCTGACCCTGGTGTTCCACAACCTGGCCATCCTGCTCTTCACCACCGACGAGCGGAGCGTGACCACGGCCTACACCGGCCTGGGGCTCAAGTTCTGGGGCCTGAGCCTGCCCTACATCCGGCTGGGGGGCCTGGTCCTGTCCCTGGTGCTGATCTGGGGCCTGCACCTCTTTCTGACCAGGACGTTTGCCGGCAAATCCATCCGGGCCACGGCCCAGAACTGGCAGGCGGCCACCATGATGGGCGTCGATATCCGGCGGACTTATCTGCTGGCCTTCGCCCTGGGCACGGCCATGGCCGGCGCGGCCGGGACCATGGTCGCCGTGTCCTTCGCCATCGAACCGGCCATGGGCATGAGCTGGACGCTCAAGGCCCTGATCGTGGTCGTCATGGGGGGTCTGGGCAACGTCGGCGGCGCCTTTCTGGCCGGCATCATCCTGGGGGTGGTCGAGTCGGTCAGCGCCCTGATCGTGGGACCCTACATGCAGGTCGTCGGCCTGATCCTGTTCCTGTTAATTCTGCAACTCAGGCCCCAGGGGCTGTTCGGGACCAGATGAACCGCTCTCCGGGACATATCGTCGGCTGGCTGGCCGCGGGGGCGCTGGTGGCGGCCCTGGGGGCGGTGCCGGTCCTCACCGGCCGGAACGACGTTTTGAACCTCCTCTTTTTCATCTTCCTGTACGCCGCCCTGGCCCAGAGCTGGAACCTGCTGGCCGGTTACACCGGCCAGGTCTCGTTGGGCCACGCCGCCTTTTTCGGGGCCGGGGCCTTTATTGCCCGCCACCTCTGGTCCACGGGCTGGCCGTTTTTCCTGGCCTGGCCGGCCGGCGGCCTGGCCGCGGTGGCCCTGGCCCTGGCCGTCGGCTACCCGGCCCTGCGCCTGCGGGGGGTCTACTTCGCCATCGGCACCCTGGCCCTGGCCGAGATCCTGCGGATCACCATCGGCAACGTGTTGCCCACCGTGGCCCCCATGCCCCCGGGCGCCCTGGCCGCCTATTCCCTGACGCCCCGGTACTACCTGGCCCTGGGTCTGGTCGCCGCCTCGACCGCCTTCGTCCTGATCGTCACCCGGTCCAAGGTCGGCCTGGCCCTGATGGCCGTCCGCGAGGACGAGGACGCCGCCCGCGCCTCGGGGGTCGGCGCTTTGGGCACCAAGATCCTGGCCCTGGTCCTGAGTTCCTTTATGGCCGGGCTGTGCGGCGGCCTGTTCGCCTTCCACCAGGTCAGTTACTACTACAATCAACCCTTCAGCCCGCTGTGGACCTTTGACGCCCTGCTCATCACCTTTGTCGGCGGGGTGGGCACCATCTGGGGGCCGATCATCGGGGCGGTGTTCTTCATGGTGCTCCGGGAAATCTTCGCCTTGACCGGGATCGACGTCCACGTGCTGGTCTTCGGCCTGCTGTTCATCGCCGTCGTCCTGATCTGGCCCGGCGGCCTCCTGGACGCCATACAGCGGGGCTACCGGCTGGTGCGTCGACTGGCGTCTTCCGGATGATGGACCGGGTAGGGTCGCGGACGGCGCCGGGCGCGGCCCGGCGGGTCGAGATCGTCACGGTCATGGACAACTACGCCGACGTGTTTCTGCCCTCGACCCCGGCCGCCGAGCGGCGGGGACCACCGGCCCTCGCCCCGGACCGGCCGGCGCCCGACGGAGACCCGTCGCCCCTGTTGGCCGAGCACGGTTTGTCGCTCTGGGTTTCTATCACCTCCGATGAGGCGACCCGGAGCTTTTTATTCGACACCGGCATGACCGAGGTCGGGGTGCCCTACAACCTGCGCCGCCTGGGCCTGGCCGGCCGGCAATTGGACGGGCTGATCCTGTCCCACGGCCACCCGGACCACACCGCCGCCCTGGTCCCGACGCTGCGACTCTTCGATCCGCCGCCGCCGGTCTACGTCCACCCCAAGGCCTTTGCCGAGCGCTACCTGGTTCGGCCCGACGGTCAAAAACTGCTCAGCAACACCTTGAGCCCGGACACGATCCGCTCGGCCGGGGCCGAGTTGATCCCGGTCCAGGGAGGGTTCGACCTGGCCCCCGGGGTGGCCCTGATCGGCGACATTCCCATGAAAAACGAGTTCGAGCGGGGGTTTCCGGCGGCGTTCGTGATGCAGGACGGGGAACTGGCGCCGGACCTCTTCCCCGACGAGTTGGCCCTGGTGATCCAACTGGCCGGCCGGGGTCTGATCGTCATTACCGGCTGCGCCCACCGGGGAGTGATCAACACCGTCCGCCACGCCCGAGAGTTGACCCCAGAGGAACGCGTTCACGTGGTGATGGGCGGATTCCACCTCGGCGGCGCGACCGAAAAAATCCAACAAACCGCCGAGGAACTTAGGCGCCTGGACCCGACTCACGTCATCCCCGGCCACTGCACCGGGTGGGAGGCCACGGTCCATTTATCGCAGGCCCTGGGCCGGGCCTTTATCCTAAGCGCCGTGGGGACCCGCTTCGTCTTCGACGCGCCCGGCTCTTGAAGCCCGTTGCCATTCAGGATAATCATTGGCCATCGGTCCGCGGCGGCCGGGCTGAACCGCGAACACTCACTTTTTACGCCGCCGCCTTTCCCGCCGGGTCTCCCTTTTCCAGTCGATGTCCTTGGTGATCCCCTTGCGCCGCCTGATCTCGCGTTCGAGTTTTTCCTCGTCCAGGATGATCGAGCCGGGGGGCTGCTCGGGCAGGCGAGGTGAGGGGTGCTTTGGAGGGGGACGGCGCGATGCGGGCCTTTCCTCCTCCCGGAGGGGCGGACCGGACAGGACCTCGGGCGGCAGGTAGTCGCTCACGAACAGCCGCTCGCCCGCCCGGCGAAAGGCGTACCCCATGTCCGCCGCCGCGACGGCCTGGACCGTGACCAGGACCGGCTCGGGCTCCAGGCGGCGGCCCAGCCGCAGGGCCATCTCCTCCTCCACGGCCAGGACCACCCAGGGCCGGTTGCCGGCCGGCGAGAGGCCGTTATTACGGACCACCGGCCAGGCCCGGCGACGGATGGCCGCGAACAGAATCTTGGGCGGCGTGGCGGCCGGGT
>JAHJDS010000541.1 GCA_018812395.1 Pseudomonadota bacterium | reverse complement strand
CCGGTGGGGGAGGAGCGAGTGCGGAGCCCGCCGGCAGCGAGCTGGCGGCCGCCCGGACACCCCCTCCAGGGGCAGGCTCCCGACGGGTGCCCAGGGCCTTCGCGAACGCCCCGGCCTCTCGACCGGCCCGCTCCAGGGCGACGCACCCGATCGGCTCGCCGCCGCGCTCCAGAACGAAGTACCGGACGCCCTTGGCCATGGCCGTCTCGATCCACTCGGGCCGGCAGTTGGCGGGATGGGTCGGGGCATTGTCCTCGGTCAGCCCGAACCGCCCGGCCACGTCACGAAAAGACTCTTGGATCAGGGCCGCCAGCCGGGCCGCGTCGTCAGGCCAGGACTGTCTGATGTTCATTTCCGGCACAATCCGGACCTCCGCCTATCCAGTCCTTTGTATGGTCAACACCAATCAATTGGGGGGTTATAACACGGCCGGCGCGTTAAAGGACGTTTTACTAACTTGACATTTCCCCAACCGGAAATACCTTGTGCTTGCGGTCTCCGAGACCACTGTCTGTTAAGCCCGAAAACGGCCCGGGGCCGGTCTCGGACCCGGTTTTTCGTAACGCCAATTTTAGGGAGTACGGCCATGGCCAAGCGGGTTTTGTTACTGGTCTTGACCAACGTCCTGATCCTGATGACGATCCTCTTCTTCGCCAAGATCCTGGGCGTGGACCGTTTTCTGACCCAGTCCGGGATGAAGTGGCAGTTCCTGATCGTCTTCGCCGCGGTGATCGGCTTTGGCGGGGCCTTCCTGTCTCTGGCCATCAGCCGGATCATGGCCCGGTGGGCCCTGGGGGTGAGCGTGATCGACCCCCAGACCCATGACCCGGACGAGCGCCGGCTGGTGGGCCGGGTCCACGAACTCTGCCGCCGGGCCGGCCTGTCGGTCATGCCCCAGGTCGGGGTCTACGAGTCGGAAGAGGTCAACGCCTTTGCCACCGGTCCCACCCGCAGCCGGTCCCTGGTGGCCGTGTCCACGGGTCTCTTGTCCCGGCTCGACGACCGGGCCGTGACCGGCGTCCTGGCCCACGAGGTGGCCCATGTCCAGAACGGCGACATGGTGACCATGACCCTGCTCCAGGGGGTGGTCAACACCTTTGTCGTCTTTTTGTCCCGGGTCATCGCCTACCTGGTGGCCACCGTCACCCGGGGCGACGAGGAGGGCTCGCCCTTTCCGATCGCCACCTATTTCATCGTGTCGATCATCATGGAGATCTTCCTGGCCGTGCTGGGGACTTTAGTGGTCATGGCCTACTCCCGGCACCGCGAGTTCGGGGCCGACGCCGGCGGGGCCCAGCACGCCGGCCGGGACAACATGATCCACGCCCTCGAGTCCTTGCAGACCACCTCCGAGTTGGTGGACACCTCGGCCAAGGCGTTAAATACCCTGAAAATTGCCGGCGGCGGCACTTTGATGCGACTGTTCGCCTCCCACCCGCCCCTGGAGGAGCGCATCCAGCGCCTCCGCCAGGCGGCCTGAGTCGGCCGGCCCCGGTCGAATACCCTCATGGGCTGTTTGACCGGGCTGAGTCGCCAATGTATTTGATCGCTGGTGGGGCCGTGCCCGGGATAGGCGGTCGGCGAGCCTCGGCCCGCTTTTTTTTAAGAGCGGCCGGGCTCGCCATCTGACTCGGAGTGGTGGTAAAAGTGCTCGCTCAAATCGTGGGGCAGTTATCACGCTCTTTATGTACAGCGGAGCCGAAATGGAATGACGGCGGCAAGCGCGGACGTGGTGTTGGCCAACCACTTAGCATTTTTCGCGAGGCCCTTGCCTAGACTTAGAGTACATACCATGCTCTCAGCTAGTCAAGGGCCTCTATTTTTTCAACAAATAATAATATAATGGGTTTTAATGAGCAAGTCAAATCTAATTTTCGTCGACTGTTTAACTAGTTGGGCTCCACTAGAAAAATTTTCCTATTATACAATGAGCGGCACTAACTCGCCGCGGCGAACATCGGCCAGGCCCTTGTCCGTGATCCGCAGGAAAGGCAAGCCCGTGAAGGCCAGGGTCTGGAAGGTCAGCCACGGCCGTTCCAATTTACTACCCAACTCGGCCATGGCCAGTCGCACCGCCGCGGCCTGACGGTTGATCTCGGGCAGCGGCAGCGTCGAAATCACGCCGCCCATTGGCATAAAAAACTCGGCCCGCACCCGGCCCTCGGCCACGACTACGATCCCGCCGCCGGCCTCCTTAACCCGGTTCGCCGCGACCGCCATGTCCGCCTCGGACGCCCCGACCACCAGCACGTTGTTGGTGTCCCAGATCAGGCTCGTCGCCACCGCGCCTTGCTCGAAACCCACGCCCCGGACAAAGCCGATCGACATGGCCAGGTCGGCCGAGTGTTTATTGATCACGGCCATCTTCAGCAAATCGCGCGAAAAATCCGGGGCCAGGTTGCCGTGGATCGGGGTCAGGGTCTCCTGAATTTCACGGGTGATGGTCGGCCCGGCCACCTCGGCCACCCGGACCGTGGTCGGCCCGTCAGCCGCGATCTCGAAATCCGTGGCCGCCACGGCCGGGAATTTCATGGTCCGGTAAAGTTCCGCCTCAAAGACCGGCTCGGTAACCTCGAACGTCACCCGGCCTCCCTCGGCCACCACCCGGCCGCCGAGGATCACTTGGTCGGCCTCGAACTCCTTCAGATCGTTGACCAGGACCGCGTCGCAGACCTTGCCCGGCCCCAGGCCGCCCATGATCCGGTGCAGGCCGTAGTACCGGGCCGGATTGAGGGTCACCATCCTCACCGCCTGGACCGGGTCGGCCCCCTGGGCGACCGCCTTTATCAGGTGGGTCCGCATGACGCCTTCGGCCACCAGTTCGTCCGGCGGGGCCAGATCGCTGACCAGCATTATGTTCGTGGTGTCGTAGTCCAGGAGCGGGGGCAGCACGGCCTCCATCTCCCGGCGGACGAACCCCTCCCGGATCATGACCCCTAGGCCCAGGCGCAGCCGCTCCAGACCTTCCTCGGCGGTGATCGCCTCGTGGCAGGACGTCACGCCGCCGGCCAAATAGGCCATCAGCTTCTGGTTGCGCGCCCCGGCGGCGTGGCCCTCGATGGTCTTGCCGAGCTTGCGGGCCAGGGCGAAATTTCTGATGGCCCGCTCATCCAGCTTGTTCACCGGCCGGGTCCAGTACGTCTCGCCCACGCCCAGGCAGTCCTCGGCCATGAGCAAATCCCCAAAAACCTCCCGGGGCAGTTCGGCGGCTGACTCGAACTCGGGAAAGACCGGCGTCAGGGGCGGGGCCAACAAAAACACCCGCATCGGCGCAGCCCTGGCCTCCTCCACATAAGCCCGTAGACCGTTCGCCCCGGCCGCGCCGGCGATCATGGCGCACTCGGTCACGGCCGTGGTGTTGCCGGCCGCCAGGGCGTGGACGCTGTACTGGGCGCAGGTGAAGATCGAGTCCAGGTGGGTGTGGGCGTCGATATATCCCGGCAGCAGATACCGCCCCGCCGCGTCGATCTCTGTCGTCTCCGGGCCGACTAGTGTTTCGGCAAATTCGCCGACGTGAACGATCCACTCCCCGACCGCGGCCAGGCAAATTTTTTGTTCTATCCGACCAGTATAGACGTTCAGGAGACGCGCGTTTCTGACCACCAGGTCCGCCGGCTGGTCGCCCTTGGCGGTCTGGATCAGTCGTTGGATTTGACCCGGGTCAGGGGGTACGGGGAGTTGGTAGCGCACGGTCATAACGGCCCCAGTGATAGCCGAGATCGGACGCCAAGTCAACGCTACGCCGGGGGACGGCCAGCCGGGCGCGGCCTGATTTTGACCTTGCAATCACGCCCTGGCTTTGGATATACTTCCACGTCGTCTACCGCCCCGGCACACCAGGCGCCTTTTTTTGGGGTGTGGACGTTTTAACGAGCTTTGAGCCGGCCGGTCCCGGGCGGCCCGACCGGACGTTGACGCCGGTGTCAATCAACCAACCGCAGCCCTACGGCCACGTGATTCGTTGCCCCGGCCGCCAACTGAGGAATCGCCATGAACGCCGAAACCGCGCCCGCCCCGGAGACGCCCGAGCCAACGGCCGCGCCGGCCATCGACCCGATGACCATTGACTTCGGCTTTCTACGGAAAATCGAGGCCGAGTCCGGGGTCAAGGTCAGCGCCTGCTTTCAATGCGGCAAGTGCAGCAACGGCTGCCCGGTGTCCTTTGCCATGGACTGGCACCCCTACCAGGTCGTCCGCTTCGTCCATTTGGGGGCCCGGGACAAGCTGGTGAACTCCAAGACCATCTGGGTCTGCGCCTCGTGCCAGACCTGCCTCACCCGCTGCCCCAACGAGATCGATATCCCCCGGCTGATGGATTTTCTCAAGGAAACCGTCTGCGCCGGCGAGGGTTCGGTGGCCGAGAAAAACACCGCCCTGTTTCACCAGCAGTTCCTGAAAAGCGTCAAGGCCCACGGCCGGGTGTTCGAGGGCGGGCTGATGCAGGGCTATCTCCTCAGGAGCGGCGCGGCCTTCAAGCCCAAGGAGGCCATCGCCAACGCCAAACTCGGCCTGAAGATGTTGCAAAAGCGACGTTTGAAGCCGTTCCCCCATAACATCAAGGGCAAGAAGGAAGTCAAGGCCCTGTTCAAGAAGGCGAAATAATGCACGTCAGTTACTATCCCGGTTGCTCGCTCGAGGCCACGGCCAGTGATTACGAGGCCTCGATCGAGGCCGTGACCAAGCTTATGGACATCGAACTGAGCGAGATCGAGGACTGGAACTGTTGCGGCGCCTCGGCCGCCCACAGCCTGGATCACGAACTGGCCATCCAGCTCTCGGCCCGGAATCTCTCCCGGGCCGAAGGGGTGGGCCTGGACGTGGTCGTGCCCTGCGCCCTGTGCTTCAACCGCCTCAAGAGCGCGGAAAAGGAACTCCTGGCCGGACACGCCAGCGACTACCGGTTCTCGGGGCGGATCAAAGTCGTAGATTTATTGGAGTTCCTGTCCTCGGCCGAGGTCCTCGACAAGTTCAAGGAGAAGATCGTCAAGCCGCTTAAGGGCCTCAAGGCGGTCTGCTACTACGGCTGCCAGGCCAACCGGCCGCCCCAGGTGGTCGACCGTAAAGACCACGAGAACCCGACGGACATGGACCGGGTGGTCAAGGCCTGCGGGGCCGAGGCGCTGGATTGGCCGCTCAAGACCGACTGCTGCGGCGCGTCCCACGCCGTGGCCCGACCGGACCTGATCGACGAAATGGTCGGACGCCTGTACGACATGGCCGTGGGCCTGGGGGCCGATTGCCTGGTGGTGTCCTGCCAGATGTGCCAGGCCAACGTGGACATGTACCAGCAGCGGATCGGCCGGGTCCGGGGCAAGGAATACGATTTGCCGGTGTTCTACTTCACCGAGCTGATGGGCCTGGCGGCCGGTCTGCCCGACGCGCCCAAGTGGCTCAAGCGGCACTTCGTCGATCCGACGCCTCTCTTGCGGAAACTCGAGCTGTTGTAGATGCCCGCGGACGAGCCCCGGGGGTCGCTGATCGGAGTGGGTCTCTGGTGAAAAACAGCAGGCCCGAAACCGAGGCGAGGCTTGGGCAAGAACCACAGGGGACGCCGGGAGGTGTCCCCTTTTCCGTCTGAACAATCCATGGGACCGGACTACTACTTTATCAGCGACCTGCACCTCGGCGGCGACGCCGAACTGGACGTCTGCGATTTCGAGGCCGAACTGATCGTCTTTCTCCGGGACCTGGCCGCCAAGGCCCGGGAGAACGGCCGGGAAATCGAACTGATCATCGTCGGCGACGCCTTTGGCTTGTGGGAGTTGACCAGCGCCCAGGGTCCGGACAAGCTGGACGTCATCATCACCAAGCATCCCGAGCTGTTCACCCAGATCAAGTCCGCCGGCGAGAATATCACCATCACCCTCATTCCGGGCAATCACGACTACGAGTTGGCCTGCCACCCGGGGTACTTGGATCGGTTGCAGGAATTCAACGTCTCCTTGTCCCAAAAGGAGTACATCACCCGGGCCGTGGCCGGCCGGATGATCTACATCGAACACGGCAGCCAGAACGACGATTTCAACCGGATCAGCCGCTTTGGCGACCCATACGTCACGCCGTTGGGCTATTATTTCGTGCGCCGGATCGTCAGCAACTTCGGTAAATTCTCCCGACGGGGCCGGGAGAAATGGCTCCGGGACGTCCAGTCGGTGCAGCCGGCCGAGCAGATCCCGCATTGGCTCTTCTCCAACTATTTCTACCGGGAGATGAACCCGATCCTGCGCTGGTCGCTGTTTCCGTTCCTGCTGCTCTTGGGGACCAGCTTTGTCGGCTTTGTCGGCTGGCTCCTCGATCTGATCGGGCTCACCCCGGCCTCGCCGCGGTTGCCCTGGGCGGCCGCCTCGGGCGTGTTCGGGTTCCTGCGGGACAACGTCCTGTTTGTCAACGCCCTGATCCTGGCCTTTGTCGTCCTGTTCTGCGTGCCTTTCTGGTTCGCCGTCAAGGACGTGCTCAAGACCTTTGACCGCTACGGCGTCCGGGCGCCCCGGGACTTGCCCCAGGAGAAGGAGCGGATTTACCTCCGGGCCGCGGCCGGGGTGTTCGAGGCCCGGCCCGAGGTGGCGGTGTACGTCTACGGTCACACTCACAACGCCTCGCTCCGGCGCCTGGACGACCGGGTGGTCGTCAACACCGGGACCTGGATCAAGCGGCTGACCCGAACCCGCGACTGGATCAGGATTTTGCCGGACATCTATTGGCCGTCGTTCGAGCTGAGTTGCTTCCGGGTGGCCGACGAGGAGGGCCGGATCGTGATCGACTACCTGCCCCTGGCCAAGCAGGCGCCGGCCGGGCTGACGCCGTTGCAGAGAATACTGCTCTTGGGTAGACGACGAATTATCAGGAACGATTTGCCGCGCCGGACGGTGGTCTAGGGAAAGGGAGATTTATGGCGCTGATTCGTTGTCCTGGGCGGGTGGTCATCGCTTGTTGGTCGGCGGAGCCGTCCGCCGCGCCGGGCCGGCCCTGACCGTTGGCCATGAAGCGTGACGGATCGATCCTGGTCGGCATCGGCCTGGTCAACCTGGCGACCCTGACCTGGGCGACCAACGCCGTGATCGGCCGTTATCTGCGGCACGACATCGGCCCCGTAACCCTGGCGGCCGCCCGGTTCTCCCTGGCGGCGGTCGTGTTCTGGGCCCTGTTTCGGTCGGCGGCCTGGGCCGAGCGGCCCGGCCCAGGGGACAGGTGGCTGCTGTTGGGCATGGCCCTCAGCGGAGTGGTCGGCTTCACGACGACCTATTACCTGGGCCTGCGGCTGACCACGGCCGTGGACGCCACGCTGATCAACGGGCTGGGTCCGATCGCCACGGCCGTGGTGGGCATGGCCCTCTTTCGGGATCGAACCGCGTGGCGGCAGATCGCCGGGGCCTTGGTCGCTCTGGGGGGCGTGGCGGTCCTGATGTTCTGGGGCGCCGGGCGGGCGGCGGCCCTGGGCCAGGACACCGCCGGGCATTTGATCATCCTGGGGTCGGTGACCCTGTGGGGTTTCTATTCGGTGTTCGGCGGCCGGGTCATGGTCCGGCGCTCGGCCTGGTCGGCCACGGCCTGGTCGATTTTTCTGGGAGTGCCGTTTCTGCTGGCCGGAGCGGCCATCGAACTATGGTTCATCCCGGTCAACTGGTCGTTCGAACTCCTGGGGGCTATCATTTACGTGGCCGTGGCCCCGTCGGTGATCGGCTACGCCTCCTGGAACGCCGGGGTCAGGCGGCTGGGGCCGGTGGGGGCGATGATCTTCATCAACACCCTGCCCTTGTACGGGGCCTTGTTGGGGTTTCTCGTGCTGGACGAACCCCTGGGCTGGGGGCACTTGGCCGGCGGCGGCCTGATCGTCCTCGGCGCCCTGGGCGCGGCGTTGAGCAGGCGGGCCCGCGGTGGGACCGGGCTTGACGCCCCCGGGAGAAAATGATAATTTGGTCGGCCGCCGGCGGTTTTACCGTTCGGCGCACGTTACCGTGAAATGAGGAAGGGGCTTCAACTTGTCTGAACATACCACCGGAAAACGCATCGGGGCGGTGATGGTCGTCGGCGGCGGCATCGCCGGCATGCAGGCGGCGCTGGACCTGGCCGATGCCGGATATTTCGTTCACCTGGTCGAGAAGGGCCCGTCCATCGGCGGCGTCATGGCCCAGCTCGACAAGACCTTTCCGACGAACGACTGTTCGGCCT
>JAHJDS010000540.1 GCA_018812395.1 Pseudomonadota bacterium | reverse complement strand
CTTACCGGACCGGACGCGGTCGGCGCGGCCGAGGCCAAGGTCGCGCCCAGCACCAGCACGGCCAGGCAGACGCCGATCAATAACGTCGGTTTCCTGGTCATCAAGACTCCCTCCTGTGTATGAGTTGGCTCCCCCAGGGCCGCCCCCCAGCGGCCAAAACGGTTGGCGGGCATCCGCTCGCTTCAGTAACCGATCACCTCAGCTTGAAGACGTGGACCACCGATTTTTCGTCGTCCTCGGCCCGGCGCTCGAATACGTAGATGTAGCCGCGTTGGCGGTCAAAGGCCATGGCCCCGACCAGGTAGCGGGCGTTGGGGCGCTTTTTGGGCCGATAGAGGTACGGCGCCAGGTTGAAGGAGGCGTAGGGCTGAGGCTGCCACGACTTCAGCTTGCCCTGGGCCACGGCCGCCAGGTCGGTGGGGTCGAAGAAGAGGAACTGGGGGCGGGTGGTGGTGGACCAGTAGCCTCGACTGCCCAGTGAGTCCGGGCACCGGGGCTGACACGAATCATGGGTCGTGCCGTTTTGATAGCCGTACCAGCATTTGCCGAGCGACTTGGTCCCGACCAGGACCATGGCCGCTTTGCCCTTCCAGGTCAGCCAGGCCCCGCCGGTCCAGTGGTCGCAATTCCGGTAGTCCTTGATCCGGTGCTTGCCGCCAAAGGGGCTGTACTTGATCAGGGCGATGGGCTTGATGACCGCGCCGGGCAAGGGCGGGTTGCCGTGCAGCCAGGGGCCGATGGCGAACAGGGTCGGCCCCAGGCCGCTCAGGCCGCCCTCGCGGTAGCGGCCCGTGGCCAGCCGCCGGCCGCCCAGGTATTTGTCGGCAAAATCTTTGGGAATGGCGAACATGTAGTCATTGGTGTAATGGGGCGACTCCTGGCCGATGTACCACAGGCCCTGGGACGGCCCGGCACTCAGACGCAATTCCCGCCAGCCGTGGGAGGTGACCCGCTTGTATTGCATGTGGAAGCCGAAGCAGAAGTGCAGCTTGCTCGTCTTCTGCCGCCCCTGGGGGGGCAGGTAGGCCAGATCGCCGTAGATAAAGGTCTCGCCAATCAGCTTGACGCCCCGGCGGATGTCGGCAAAAGGCTGGAGGGTTCGGGCCACGGGCAGTCGCTTGACGTTGCGGCTCTTGACGGGTCGCGGGATGCTGACCTCGGAGACATGGTAGTGCCAGTCATGGCCAAAGGCGAAGATCGAGCCCGGGAAGCCGTCCCGGGCCCCGCGCGGATCGCCGCCTGGGTAATAGGTCGCCCCGCCGCCGGACCAGCCCCAGTTGGACTTACCCGACGGCCCGGGCAGCCGAAAGGCCCCGAGATAAATGATGTCCGACGGCATGAGGCGCGGTGACGGGGAAGCCGTCGAAAAGTTGATGGTCAGCGGCATCAGGATCAGTCCCAAGGCCACGAAGACAAAAAACACCGATTTTTTCATGGTTTCCCCTCCTGCGGAAACGACCGGTCGGCCGGTTGAGGCCCCGGGGATTGGGGCGTTGAGGCTGAAGGAGGCGGGATTTGTTGTAGTGTAACACAAAGTCCCAATCGAGTGGGTGGAATTGCTGCTAAGACTAAGCCGATCCGGTGGTGGCCGAAAAAGGGGTCAAGGCGGTTTTATTGCCTAAATTAACAGATTTTACTTCACGGCGGCCACAGATGGGGTTATTAAATATGATTAGGCTTTTCTGCGGCCTTCACGGAAAAACTTGGCTTGATTGCCGACAAATTTGGTTGGGTTTGGGAGGACGGCCATGCCCGCTGTAAAAATCTTTATCGTCGCAGAAGAGTCTGTAATCGCCCATGACCTCGAGAAACGCCTGGACCGGTTCGGGTTTTCCGTCTGTGGCCACACCGCCTCCGGTGCGGAAGCGGTGAAAATTACCGAGCAGGAGCGGCCCGACCTGGTCCTGATGGACATCGTCCTCCAGGGAGAAGTGGACGGCATTCAGGCGGCGGACGTGATTCGGAAACGCCTGGGCATTCCGATCGTCTTCATCATGGCCGACGCCGATCAGGAGCGGCTGAAGCGAGCCAAGCTGACCATGCCCTTCGGTTACATACACAAACCTTTCAAACCGGGACGTCAGGGTCACGATCGAGATGGCGCTCCACGTGGCCCAAGTGGAAGCTGAGCGCCAGGCCGTCGAGGAGGCGCTCAGAAAGAGCGAGAGGTTGCTGGCCAATGCCCAG
>JAHJDS010000539.1 GCA_018812395.1 Pseudomonadota bacterium | reverse complement strand
GCCATGTTCGGTAAGGCGGCGACCAAGAAGAACGACTTCGGGTACGACTGGATGCCCAAGGTCGACGACGGCGTGCCTTACTCCTGGCTGGATCTCTTTGACGAGATGTACCAGGGCAAGTTCAAGGGCTTCTTCGCCTGGGGCCAGAACCCGGCCTGTTCGGGGGCCAACGCGGGCAAGAACCGGGCCGGCATGGCCAAGCTGGACTGGATGGTCAACGTCAACCTGTTCGCCAACGAGACCGGCTCCTTCTGGAAGGGCCCGGGGATGGACCCCAAGAAGATCAAGACCGAGGTGTTCATGCTCCCCTGCGCCGCCTCCATGGAGAAGGAGGGCTCGATCACCAACTCGGGCCGGTGGAGCCAGTGGCGCTACAAGGGGTCCAACCCGCCCGGCCAGGCCAAGCCCGACGGGGACATCATGGTCGAGCTGTGGAAGCGGATCGTGCGCCGTTACAAAAAAAGCGGCAAGTTCCCCCAGCCGATCGTCAACTACCGGACCGACTGGACCAAGCGCGGCCATTATGACGCCCATGGCATCGCCAAGCTGATCAACGGCTACTTCGAGAAGGACACGGTCGTCAAGGGCAAGAAGTTCAAGAAGGGCGCGCTCGTGCCCAGCTTCGCCTTCCTCAAGGCCGACGGCTCGACCAGCTCGGGCAACTGGCTGTACTGCAACTCCTACACCGGGAAAGGCAACATGGCCGCCCGGCGCTCCAAGAAGGACCGCTCGGGCATCGGCCTCTTCTCCGAGTGGGCCTGGTGCTGGCCGGTCAACCGGCGGATCATCTACAACCGGGCCTCGGTGGACCTCAAGGGTCAGCCCTGGGACAAGAAGCACCCGGTCATCCGGTTCGCCGGCAAGGCGGCCGGCGGCAAGTACGTGTCCAAGAAGTGGGTCGGCGACGTGCCCGACGGCGGCTGGTACCCGATGCGGAACCCCGATGGTTCGGCCCGCAAGGACACCAAGTACCCGTTCATCATGAAGCCGGCCGGCCACGCCCACGTGTTCGGTCCGGGGCGGGCCGACGGCCCCTTCCCCGAGCACTACGAGCCCCTGGAGTGCCCGGTCAAGAAGAACTCGTTCTCGTCTCAACTGATCAACCCCACGGTCAAGACGTTCGCCACGGACCGCGACGTGTTGCGTTCCTGCGACCCCGAATACCCGTTCGTGGCCACCACCTACCGGATCACCGAGCACTGGCAGACGGGCATCATGACCCGCTGGCAGCCGTGGCTGCTGGAGGCGGAACCCCAGCAGTTCTGCGAGATGAGCCATCAGTTGGCCAAGCTCAGGGGCATCAAGAACGGCCAAAAGGTCATCGTCCGCTCGCCCCGGGGCCAGGTCGAGGCCGTGGCCATGGTCACCAACCGTTTCCGACCGTTCATGATCGAGGGCCAGGAGATCCATCAGATCGGCCTGCCCTGGTGCTACGGCTGGCGCTACCCCAAGGACGGCGGCGATTCGTCCAACCTGCTGACGCCGTCGGTGGGTGATCCCAACACCAAGATTCCGGAGACCAAGGCCTTCATGGCCAACGTCGTCAGGAAGGGGGGGTAAGCCATGGCTGGAAAAGGGTTCTTCGTCGACACCAGCAAGTGCACCGCCTGCCGTGGCTGCCAGGTCGGTTGTAAGCAGTGGAATCATCTCCCGGCAACCAAGACCAAGCAGCGTGGCACGCACCAAAACCCGGCGGACCTCTCGACGGCGACCTGGCGACTGGTCCACTTCGCCGAGTATGACGGCGCGAACGACAAACCGGTGTGGTACTTCTTCTCCGAGGCCTGCCGGCACTGCGTGGAGCCGCCCTGCAAGTCCGTGGCGGACAACTACCGCAAGGGGGCCATTGTCATTGACAAGGCCACCGGCGCGGTGCTGTTCACCCGGAACACGCGGCGGGTGGCCAAGCAGTTCAAGGAGATATACGAGTCCTGCCCGTACCGCATCCCGCGGCTTGACGCCAAGACGGGCTTGATGGCCAAGTGCACCATGTGCGTGGACCGGATCAAGGCCGGTCAGTTGCCGGCCTGCGCCAAGGCCTGTCCCACCGGGGCCATCACCTTCGGCGACCTGGACAAGATCACCGCCGCGGCCAAGGCCCGGCTGGCCAAGGTCAAAAAGGCCTTGCCCAAGGCCCAGATCCTGAGTCTGGGGGACGTGCGGGTCCTGTACCTGGTGACGGACAAGCCGGATCGGTACGCCAAGTACGCCGCCGGGTGACGAGCGAAGAGGCGTCCCGTCGTCTCCCAGGCCACCCGGCGTGACGGATTGACCCTTCACGTCGGCGCCAAGGGCTCCTTTTAGGGACGCAGGTGGGCCGGCCCCCGCACCGGGGTCGGCCCACCTTTTTAGGACGATTTCGTCTGATCGGCGTTGGCCGGCGCCCGGGGATTGTGGTAATCTTATGAGCGGGAGGGGCGAATGACACACCACGACCTGGCGGCGGCGGCCCGGGCCATCGGCCAGGATCAACCCCGGTACCGTGATATGCTCGAGGCCTTGGCTCGGGTGTGGGGGGTGACCGAATCGTCTTCGGCCCGGCCGCGGCTCCCCACGGGACTGGACGAGCACCGGGAACTCAAGGCCCGGGAAGGCCTGCCCCTGCTGGAACGGGCCGCTCTGCCGTTTGACGACCGGATCAGTCCGGGCCTGTTCCGGGAGGTGATTCGGGCCACCCTGACCCCGGATCACCCCCAGGCCGAGGGGCTGCAAAAGCTGCTCGACCTGGCCGTGGACGACGATTCCCTGATCAACGACCTGCTGCGGGCCTGGCTGGCCGAGGACGCGGCCGTCATGGAGGACCTGGCCGGGCGGTGCGATCTGCCCCCGGCGGTGCTGACCTTCCTGGCCCGGATGACCCTCCGGCCGTCCCTGGCCGCGCTCCGGGATGGACTGCGCCAGAAGCTCGACGGACTGGAGTGGGACGAGGGCCACTGCCCCTTGTGCGGCGGCCCCTGCGACTTGGCCCGTCTGACCGCCGACGATGGGGCCAGAATCCTTCATTGCGCCCTGTGCGGTCACGCCTGGGAGTTCGAGCGGCTGGCCTGCCCTTTCTGTGGCGGCCGGGATCCGGGAAGCATCTCCTTTTTCACTACCGGAGAAAACGGCTATCGGGTCGACTACTGCGAGAACTGCCACGGCTACGTCAAGACGGTGGATCAGCGGGAACTCCAGGCGGAGTGGCCCTGGGAAATCCTCGAGGTAATCACCTGGCACCTGGACCGGCTGGCGGAGAGACGTGGCCTCAAGCTCAGGCCCCGGCCGGACGCCGAATCCAGGATGTCATGAAGATCAAATCCAAATTCTGGATAGAAGACGATCAGGGGGAGGTGATCTTCGGCCAGGGGCGGGTGGACATGTTGCGGGCCATCGACCAGTCGGGCTCCATCAACCAGGCGGCCAAGATGCTCAAGATGTCCTTTCGGGGCATGTGGGCCCGGATCAAGGCCACCGAAGAGCGGCTGGGGTTGAGACTGGTTCTGACCGACGGCCGGGATGAGGGGGGGAAGCGAGGCTCCCGTTTAACGGACGAGGCCCGGCAACTGATCGCCGTGTTCGAGGAACTCGAAGCCAGAGGCCGGGCCCACGCCGACCGGAGCTTCGCCAAGCTGTTCAAGCCGGTCCAAACCGCGATTAACCTTGACCAGTAGCCTCTCAAGCCCCCCTGACGACGGCTCCGGTACGATAACAAGCTATGGGGTGAGAACATGAGGAAGAAGAAAAGCCGGGGATGGCTGGTCGCGGCCCTGGTCCTGGTCGGGATGAGCGTCGGGTCGGTTCAGGCCAAGACGAAACCGCCGGCCGTGGGCCAGGCCTGGCCCGAGGTGACCTTGACCGCGCCCCGGGACGCGGCCCAGCGGGCCTACCTCGGGTTGGGGTCGGTCAAGAAGTTCAAGATCCACCAGGTCAAGGCCCGGGTGGTGGTCATCGAGGTCTACAGCATGTACTGTCCCTATTGCCAGCGGGAGGCGCCCAACATCAACCGGCTCTACCGACTGATCGAGTCCGACCCGAGCCTCAAAGGCAAGATCAAGCTGATCGGGATCGCCGCCGGCAACTCAGTTTTCGAGGTGGCCGTTTTCCGGAAAAAGTTCCAGGTCCCGTTTCCGCTGCTGCCTGACCTCAAATTCGCCGCCCATCGCCCCCTGGGCAAACCCCGGACGCCCTACTTTTTCGGGGTGCTGATCGGCCCCGGGGCCAAGGCGCGGGTGATCTACTCCAAACTGGGCGCCCTGGGCGACGTCAAGTCCTTTTTGGCCGGCCTGCGTCGCGCGGCCGGGCTTTAGCCCACGGGAGAATCGAGATGACGGCGTATCGTCCCTTCTGGGCCGTGGTGACCGCCGCCTTGGCCGCGCTCTGCCTGTCCTCCGGCGCGGCCGCTCGCTCGGCGGCCTTCAAGAAAAACATCTACAACCCCGGGGTCCTCAAACCCGTTGACAGCGTGCTCAAGGTCAAGGTCGGCCAAAAGGCGCCGGACTTCACCCTGCCCGCGGTCGGCGGCGGCCGGGTGACCC
Source organism: Pseudomonadota bacterium (assembly GCA_018812395.1). Lineage (GTDB taxonomy): Bacteria > Desulfobacterota > Desulfarculia > Desulfarculales > JAHJDS01 > JAHJDS01. The sequence continues at coordinate 13,229 of JAHJDS010000539.1, read as the reverse complement.
TGTCGTCGTTCCGCGGTAAGAAGAACGTGGTCTTGTCCTTTGTCCCCGCCGCCTGGACCCCGGTCTGTTCGGATCAGTGGCCCGGGTACAATATCGTCCAGGACATCTTCAAAAAGTATAACGCCGTGCTGCTGGGCATCACCGTGGACAACATCCCGACGCTCTACGCCTGGACCCGGCAGATGGGCAGGCTGTGGTTCCCGGTCCTGTCCGATTTCTGGCCTCACGGGGCGGTGGCCAAAAAATACGGCGTCCTGCGCCGCGACGGGACCAGCGAGCGGGCCCTGTTCGTGATCGACAAGCAGGGCGTCATCCGCTACATCGACGTCCACGACATCAATAAGCGCCCCCGGCTCGAGGTCCTGGTCAGGGAACTCGGCAAGCTGGGCCGCTAGGGGGCGAGTTAGAGATTCGGCCTCCGGTCGGCGGTCCAGCGGCACCTATATCAAGATTGACATTATAGCCTGGCTGGTATATTGGTAGGCCTGACAGAGTCCGTCTCGTCAGTGACAGTGGATGAGTCGCCGGCGGACCGGCGCGGCGGAGTTTTTCGTGGAATTCATCTGGCAGGGCCTGGTCGAGGCCGTCAAGCTCCTTCTCCGACCGGAACCGGCGGTCTATTTCATCGCCTGGACGTCGATGTACGTCTCGTTGACGGCCCTGGCCGTGGCCGCCGTGGCCGGCCTGCCCCTGGTCCTGCTCTTGGCCACCCGCCGTTTTCCGGGACGCCGCCTGGTGATCCTGGGATTCAACACCGCGTTGTCGCTGCCCACGGTGGTGGTCGGTCTGGTGGTCTACGGGGTGTTGTCCCGCCAGGGGCCCCTGGGGTTTCTGGGGATGCTGTTCACCCCCGGGGCGATGATCGTCGCCCAGGCCGTGCTGGCCTTCCCCATCGTGGTCGCCCTGGGGCTGTCGGCCCTGTCCGGTCTCGACGCCCGGGTCAGGCCCACGGCCCGGTCCCTGGGGGCCTCGCGGTCCCAGGAGACCTGGACCCTGATCAAGGAGGCCAGGTGGGGCCTGCTGGCGGCCTTCAGCACGGCCTTCGGCCGGATCCTGACCGAGGTCGGGGCGGCGATCATGGTCGGCGGCAACATCGCCGGGTCGACCCGGACCCTGACCACGGCCATCACCCTCGAGACCGCCCGGGGCAATTTCGCCCTAGGCGTGGCCCTGGGGATCATTCTCCTGGCGGCCGCCTTGGCGGTGAATCTGGCCGTGACCCTGCTCACCGGACGAAGACATGTCCAGCCCGTTGTATGAGCTGAGTGACGTCCGTTTCGCTTATCCGGGCCGGACCGCGCCGGCCTTGGTGGTGGATCATCTCGAGCTGGCCCCGGGTCGGGTGCACCTGCTGGTGGGACCCAACGGCGCCGGCAAGACGACCCTGCTGCATCTGCTGGGTCTGCTCCGGCGTCCTGGGGTCGGCCGGATCGTAATCGACGGGCTGGACCCCTGGGCCAACGGCCGGCGCACGACGGCGCTGACCCTGAGGCGAGGGATCGCCCTGGTCAGCCATGACGCCTACCTGTTTCGGGGCTCGGTTGCCGCCAACCTGGCTTATGGCCTGAAGGTGCGGGGGGTTCCCCGGCGGCGGCGGGAAGGGGAGATCGCCCGGGCCCTGGAGCTGGTCGCCCTGCCCGAGTTCAACCGGCGGCGGGTGGACACCCTGTCGGCCGGCGAGGCCCAGCGGGTGGCCCTGGCCCGGGCCTTGGTGTGTCAACCTCGAGTTCTGCTTTTGGACGAGGCCGGCGCCAATCTGGACCGGGCCAGTCAGGCCGTTTTCGAGCGGATCATCAAGGAGGTCAGCGACCAGGGTCTGACCGTGGTCCTGGCCACCCACCAGGCCGATTTGGCCGCCCGGTTCCCGGACAACACCATCCAACTGGCCGAGGGCCGACTCCGGGGCCGTCCCGCCCGGCCAGCGATTCAGCCTAGAAGTTGAACTTGAACACCGCCCCGGCCATCCAGACGCTGCCCAGGTCGGCGTACATCGACCCGGGACCGGGACCGACATCCACCAGCGGACACCACCCGTAATTGAAGTGGCTCACCTCCGGGGCGATGGTGAAATGCCGGTTGACCCGGTAGGGCACGGCGAACACGAAACCGTACCGCGTGTTCTGACCGTGACGCCAGGCGCCGTTCCGGTCGTTGGAGGCGTTGATCGATTTCTGCCAGCCGCCCGAAAGCCAGAGCGTCGCCCGGCCGATCCGGTAATAAAGGCCCAGGCAGGCCGAATAGGTGTAGGTGTCCTCGAACTTGAGTCGGTTTTGTCGGCCCGCCGCCGTCAGGTCGTTCAGTCCGCCCCAGAAGACGCCGGCGGTGATGGTGGCGATGTTGGCCGCGTAGTTGGGCGCCCACCAGTTCCGACCCATACCGATCTCGCCCTTGAAGCCGAAATCGCCCCAGGACAAGTGGAAGGGCAGGACCAGCATGTAGGACAGAATCAGGTCGTCCTCCAGGGATACCCCTTCCATGGTCTCCCATTTGGTCATATAGAACGAGATCCCCGGGGCGACGGAGAGGTGCTTGCCCTTGTACTGGACGACCAGTTCGGTGCGGGGGGCGAAGATATTGGAGACCACCGCCGCCTGTCCCCCGCCGATCATGGGGACCGAGGCCCGGGTGCCGCCGTTGCCGATGGCCACCATGATCGTCCAGGGCCCCTGGGTGTAATACAGGCCGATGTGGGTCCAGAACCCGGAGTTTTGCTTGCCCCAGCCGATGAACAGGTCGGTCGGCCCCCGGTTGTCGCCGATGGTGCCGCGCGAGGACAGCCCCAGCCACTGGTAGGGGGCGTAGGTCAGCCGGGCGAAGAGACTGTGATTCTTTCCGATCACCAGCCGGCAGCGTCCGAACTTGTACCAGCCGAAGAACTTTCGAAGACTGATCGCCACGGCGCCGTGGGCCGCGCCGGCCCGAAGCCCGAATTCCAGCCGGGCCCCGGTGGTGCCGTCATTACTCTTCCAGTCCACCCGCAGGAAGTTGGTCGAGGGCGTGGCGGCGTAGAACCGGGTCAAATCCCCTTGATTGACGTTGCCACCCCAGGTGCCGGCCGGGTCGGCGACGCCCCGGTAGTTGGTGCCGGTGATGAAGGCGTAGTAGAAATCGACGTGCAGGCGGAGGCCGAACTTGACCTGAAAGGCCGGCGCGGCCGGCACCGCCCAGGCCAGGGCCAGCCAGGCGAGCAACAACATGGAGACCAATCTTGGAAACATCTTCTCCCCCTCTCTTGACTCCCGGTACAATCTCGTTTTGATGTCGGGCCATATCGCTATGGAGCGTCGGCGATGGCAATAATTATGTCTGGCTTGACATAATAGTCCGGAGACCGTATCATGTCCACAAAAAAACGGTCCCCGTCCAGGCCATGGTCAATCACGGCCGGGGCGGACCCGGTAACCGGAGGGAAGTCATGCGGCTGTTTCGTCTTTTGGGGCTTAGTTGTCTGATCATCATGCTGGGGTTGAGCGTGGCCTGGGCCAAGGGGACGGTCAAGCTGGCCACGACCACCTCGACCGAGGCCACGGGGCTCTTAGATAAACTGCGGCCCATGTTCAAGGCCCGGACCGGCAACAACCTGCACGTCATCGCCGTGGGCACGGGCAAGGCCCTCAAGCTGGGGGCGCGAGGTGACGTGGACGTGGTCTGGGTCCACGCTCCGCGGGTGGAAATGCGCTGGATGAAGCAGGGCTACGGGGTCAACCGCCGGCCGGTGATGTACAATTATTTCATCGTCGTCGGTCCCGCGTCCGATCCGGCCCGGGTGGGCCGGGCCAAGAGCGCGGCCCAGGCCCTGAAACGGATCAAGGCCGTGGGGGCCAAGTTCATCTCCCGGGGGGACGAATCAGGGACCAACGTCCGGGAAAAGGCCCTGTGGGCCAAGGCCGGGGTAAAGCCCGCCTGGCCGGGCTACAAGTCCGTGGGCCAGGGCATGGGCAAGACCCTGATGGTCGCCAACGAGATGGGGGGTTACACCCTGATCGACATCGGGACCTGGCGGGCCTATCAGGGCAAGGTCGTTTTGAAGGCCCTTCTAAAGAAAGACCCGGCCCTCAGGAATTTCTATTCGATCATCGCCGTCAGTCCCTACAAGCACCCCGGGGTCAATTATCAGGGGGCCATGGCCTTCATCGCCTTTGTCACCTCGCCCAAGGTCCAGCGCTTCATCGGCGGCTTCTACAAGGGCGGCAAGCCGCTGTTCTGGCCTGACGCGGGCACCCGCCCGGTCTCGCCCTGAAGCGGGGCGGCTCGGGCCCGAGGGTCAGGTCAAAGCGCCCCGGCGGGCGATCTCGACCGCCCGCCTCGCCCATTCCTCTCGGGCCAGGTCGGCCGCGGTCGGCGTGTAAAACCATGTCTCGATGCGGGCGCCCACGAAATCGTGGTATTCCCGGGGTCCGATGCCGCCCTGTTTTTCCAGTTCTTGCCACAGGCCGATCTTGGAAAACCGCCAAAGTCGGTCCGCGTCCTTGACCAGTTTCTCTTCCAGGCCGGCGGGATCGTCGCCGGAATCGTGCCGTTCGATGATCGTCACGATCGCCTCCGTCAAGGATCGATCGTAGTCGATTGATTCCAGAATCTCGCCGGCAATGACCGCCCCCGCCACCTCATGGGTCCGGTTCAGGCGGTTGGCTTCCTCGCCGGACGGCCTGACGCCGTAAGCCGCTCGGATCTGATCCGGTTCCAGGGCCGACCACCCCACGTCGTGCAGGATGACGGCCGGCTCGACCACCTTTGGGTCGCCGCCTTCGCGGCGCAGGAGCAATCGGGCGTACTGGTGGGAAACCCGGGCATGGTCCATGTCTCCCCTGACCGCCAGGTAGGGGGCGGCCAGGTCGAACAGCCGGTCGATGAGGCGGTTCCACTGGGCGGGACTCACGGGCGCGCGCAACGACTCCCCCTGTGATTCGGATTATGCGTCGGGCCCGGTGCGGGCGTTGGTCTCAAAAACTCCATGGTCAATAACAACCAGCGGCGGAAGACTCCCTGGAAAGACTCCATGCCGGTCAGGCCACGATACCTCAACGCTACCGGTTCGGCCAGGTTTTCGTTGAGGATGGAAAAGGGGAGGTCATCCTTGGAGGCGAAGGAGCGGGACATGGTCTCAATGCTCGCGCCGGACACCCGGCTTACGGTCGGCGGGTTGACCTGGTGGAGGTCCTTTGGGGAAAAGAGATCCGGCACGGCCGGGTAGAGCCGTCTTAAGAGGAAGTAGGTCAATTATGGTGACGCTAGGATGCCGTCCCTGACCATGACATCTTCGAGAGTCTCTCGGGTCGTGGAGGAGACGTCCCAGACGGCATGGAGATTGAACCGGCTGATCGTATCGCCACTTGGGGCCTCACCAAAGAGCGGTAGGCCGTCGTTGCCATACAGTCTCAGGGTTTCGATCATGGAGGCGGAAAGACCGTGATCACGGATGCGGATGCCGCTCTGGAATTGCCCGTCCAAGCCGGGGTTGATACCCGGTTCGATCAGCAGGTCGTTGCCGTCGCGGTTGACACTACCGAATTGGGCCTCATCGAGACAAGATTTCCCTACGAAACCTCGGGTCTCGATCTTGACCTCCCCGTCGTCCAGTACGTCGATGATGATCTGCTTCATACGGGACTCCTTTTGACTAGACGGTCAGGACTAGACGGACTCCGGTGTCCATTTGTCGCTCGGTGAGCCGGTAACCTTTTCTGCGAGCTTCAGCCCGGACTCTCTCGATGGCGTAGGTCTTGTCGGCAAACCATGCGTTTCCTACCGCCCGAGACCTTGGCCATGGGTATCTCCCCATGCGAAACCCGGTCTTTCATCTCGTGCATGCTGATTCCCAGCCATTCAGCACCATCCTTCAGGGACATTGGTCCCCGATATCTTTTCCGGACCTCTCTCACCCTCGCTTGTTCCCCTCCTCACCTGGAGTTTCGGAGGTAGAACGGCGTCGCCTAGTTTTCGCCCAGAGATCCAGGTCGTCGACGGAGTACAGGACCCGTGACCCGAACTTCCGATGGGTCGGCCCCGATCCCGTCAACCGCCACTTCTCCAGCGTCCGGGGCGAGAGGCCCAGGTACTGAGCGGCCTGTCGGGTGTCGAGAAAAGGTGATGTGTTCATTGCTCCACTCCTTCGTTTGCCGGAGGATAGAGCAACGGGCTTGCCAACAGATAACTAAATGATATTATTGTCTTTAAATTTGTTGAGGAGAGTCCAAGAGCTTTGGGGAAGTGTTTTGGGCTGTCGGGGAACGTATCGATACGGGTGGGGAAGAGGGCACTCGGGATTTTTATTGGGAATCAGCTTCGGGCCGGTGTGGTGGGCGCAAAAAATTGCGTGACTTCTGGTCACGCCAATTTAACAAGCAGCCAGCCCGTTGAGCCCAGCCTGTCGGCGATATACGGCTCCTGACTACGCCGCAATTCGATATTTATTGGATGCTATTTGGATGCTAGCCAAGAAAAAGGGGTCAGGCCGCTTGCCATACCCAATTGATATTATTGGAGCCACCGGAGGGAATCGAACCCACGACCTACTGATTACGAATCAGCCGCTCTGCCAACTGAGCTACGGTGGCTAAATTTTTGGCGAATAAATCAATCGGCCGGCTGTCAGAACCAAGGCCGACGATTACCTCGCCCCGCCGGCCCGAACCGAAATCTCCGAAGGCCGCGACGGAAAACCCTAACCCGCCAGCCCGAGCATTGTCAAGGCGCCGCGATCAGAACCCCCCTCGCATCCCAAAACCGAGTCACCTCGCCACTTATTGATCCGCGGCCCGGCACGAAAAACCAAGAGGCCGCCGTCAGTCACTCTCGGCGACGAGCGTCGTTACCCCCCCGCCGTCGGACTCGGCTCGGGCCCGGGGTCGTCCGACTCGGCTCGCCGCCTCGGCCCGGCTCCGGCCTGGCCCCGATCGGCCCCCGGGTCAGCCCAACAGGCGCTCGATCTGGGTGACCAGCTCGTCGGGTTTGACCGGTTTCTCGAAGAAGTCGTCGGCCGAGGTGGCCATGCCTCCGGAGTGGGAGTAACGGGTCGTCGACACCTTCTGGCCGATGGCCGTCAGCAGGATGATGGGGATGTCCTCGAACTCGGGATTCCCTTTTAGTTCCTCGCACACGGCAAAGCCGTCCTTGTCCGGCATCATGACGTCGAGCACGATCAGATCCGGTTTCTCGCTCTTGGCCTTGTCCAGGCCCTCGATTCCCCCGTAGGCGGCCAGGGTGTCGTACCCCTTGGCCTCGAGCATCATGCTCACCGTTTCCTCCAGATCCGGATCGTCGTCCACAATCAGTATCCTGGCCATGGAGGTCCTCCTTTCCAGAGGTATTCTACACACCCAAGTTCGCTTCGGCAAGGATATCCGGCACCACCTCCTCCTTGCCGATGGCCATGATATGGACCCCGTCGCACAGGCCCTCGTCCTTGATCCGGCGGATCATCCGCCCGGCGATGGCGATGCCGGCCTGCATGGCCTGCCCCTTGGGCGCGGCGGCCATCTCGTCGATCAGATCTTTAGGGACAAAGACGCCGGGCACGTTCTTGTTCATGAACCGGGCCATGCCGGCCGAGGTGAGCAGAATGACCCCGGCCAGGATCTTCACGTCAAAGCCACGGGCGTACTTCATGAACTCGGCGAAGTTGTCCAGGTCATAGATGGCCTGGGTCTGGATGAACTCGGCCCCGGCGGCGATCTTCTTTTCGAACTTTATCTGCTGGGGCGCCAGGGGATCGGCCTCGGGGGTGACGATCGCCCCGGCGCACATGGCGAACTCGCCCGAGACCTTGTTGCCGCCCAGGTCGGTCCCCTTTTCCAGGCGCCGGACCGTGGCCACCAGTTGGGAGCTGTCCAGGTCGAAGACGCCCTTGGCCTCCTTGTGATCGCCGACGACCACCGAATCGCCGGTCAGGCACAAGACGTTGCGGATGCCCCGGGAGTAGGCGAATAAGAGGTCGGCCTGGAGGGCCATCCGGTTCCGGTCCCGGCAGGTCATCTGCAGGATCGGCTCGCCGCCGGCCTCCTTGATTATCAGCGCCCCGCCGATGGACGGAAAGCGCATCACCGACGACTGGTGGTCGGTGACGTTCATGGCGTCCACCTTGTCTTTGAGCAGCTCGACGTGGTGCTGGAACGTCTCCAGGTCCGTCCCCTTGGGCGGAGCCACTTCGGAGGTGACGACGAACTTGCCAGACTCCAGCGCTTCTTTGAACCGAGATACCATCAGCCGTTCCTCCTTTCACGCGCTCAGGCGGATCTTGCCCGGGCGGGGCTCGACCTGGTGGTTGCGGGGCGGCTGCAGGCGGCGCATCAGGTCCAGCTTGCCCAGTTTCTCCAGGCGCTCGTAGATCAGCGTCCAGGCGCAGTCCTTGTCCGCGTCGATCTCGCACTTGCCGGCGTTGGTCCCGCCGCAGGGGCCGTTGACCAGGCCCTTGTGGCACGACACCACCGGGCAGACGCCGCCCGTTTCCCCGAGGATGCAGTCGCCGCACTGCTGGCAGATCTCGTCGAACAACAGGCGTCCCTTCTCCTTGCCGATGAACAAGGTGTCTTGGAAGGGGACGACCGTCTTGACCAGTTGGCGGGCCACGGTCTGGACGCCAAAGGCGCAGCTCATGACCAGCACGGCGTCGGCCATATTGATGGCGTCGCCGTGCTCGGCCAGGGCCTCGGCCGTCAGTTCGTCGCAGGCCACGGGCAGGACCACCGAACCGGTCACCAGGCGTCCGGCCTCGGTCAGGCGTTTGACTTCGGCGGCCACTTCCTCGAGGCCGCCGGTCTTGGTCAAGGTGGTGCACGTGCCGCAGCCGATCACGAACACCCGCCCGGCGTCGTCCAGGAGCCTGTCCACTTCTTCGGCCGGCTTGGGCCGGGTAATGGATCGAATCATCTGTTCCCCCGTTTTATGTAATTTACTGGCCGCGCTCCAGATCGCAGCGTAAACAACGCCGGGCCTCGGCCCAGGCCTGGCCCTCGGTGTAGACCTGTTCCACCTCGTCGAAGCTGACGCTTCGGCGCTCGGCCGCCATCTCGCCGGGCCAGATGCGTCCGCCCGGCTCGGGCTCCCGCCGCTCCACGTCGAGCGGGACCTTTTCGTCGGGGACGATCAGGCGGCCCTCGATCCCCCGGAGATACCGATCGATGGACAAGGCCCCTCGGCGGCCCGAGCCAATGGCCCGGACGCAGAAGGTCGGGCCGGTGGTGAAGTCGCCCCCGGCGAAGATGCCCTCGATGTTGGTCTGCAGGGTGTTGTCGTCCACGGTCAGGCGGCCCCAGACGGCCCGCTCCAGGCGGCTGTCCTCGGACAGAAACGACAGGTCCACCGCCTGGCCGATGGATGGAATGACCACGTCGGTCTTGAGGGTCATCCGGACGGTGTCGTCGAAGCTGGGGTTGAACCGGCCGGTGTCGTCGAACACCCGGGTGCAACCGATCAGGGACAGGCCTTCGACCTGGCTCTCGCCCACGATGGCCTCGGGACCCCAGGCCGGGTGCAACTCGATGCCCTCCTGCAAGGCGGCATTGATTTCCAGCTCGGTGGCCGGCATCTCCCGCCGGCCTTCGAGGCAGACCGCGTCCACCCGGACCGCCCCCAGCCGGACGCAGGTCCGGGCCACGTCCATGGCCACGTTGCCCCCGCCGACGACAACGACGGCCTTACCGCTCAGGTCCTTGATGATCCCCTTGCGGACGTCCATCAGGAAGGGCAGGCCGTAGAGGAGGCCCTCGGGCTTGCGTTCCTCGCCGGGGATGTTGAGCCGCATCGAACTCATCGCCCCGGCGGCCAGGAACACGGCGGCGAAGCCCTCCTCGAGCAGGTCCTCGGGCGTGCGCCGGGCGTCGATCGGACTGTTGAGGTGGACCTTGACTCCCCGCTGGATGACGTGGTCGATCTCGAGGTCGATGATCTCCCGGGGCAGCCGGAACTCGGGCACGGCCACGCCGAGCATGCCGCCGGCCCGGTCCTGGGCCTCGAACACCTCGGCCTCGTAGCCCATCTGGCGTAGGAAGTAGCCGCAGGTCAGCCCGGCCGGCCCCGAGCCGACGATGGCCACCTTTTCCTTCTTGGTCACCGGGAAGGGCTTGACCTTGCCCTGGCGGTGCTCGAACCAGTAATCGGCGGCCTGCCTCTTGAGGGCCCGGATGGCGATGGCGTCGTCGACCTCGCCCCGCCGGCACTTGAGTTCGCAGGGATGGGTGCAGATCCGGCCGCAGACCGCCGGGAAGGGGTTGCGCTCCCGGATGACCTCGGTCGCCTCCAGGTATCGTCCCTCGCCGATCAGGGCGACGTAGGCCGGGACGTCGATGCCGGCCGGGCAGGCGTGCTGGCAGGGACTGATGGCCATGGCCTCGCAGACCGCCGCCGGGCAGCGCCGGTCCAGGATGTGCTGCCGGTACTCATCCCGGAAGTGCTGGAGGGTCGACAGCACCGGATTGGGGCAGGTCTGGCCCAGACCGCACAGCGAGGTGCGCTTGACGTCCCGGGCCAGGTTCTCCAGGAGTTCCAGGTCGGATTCGACCCCCAGCCCCTGGGTGATCCGCTCCAGGATCATCAGCATCTGCTTGGTGCCCAGGCGGCAGGGGGCGCACTGGCCGCAGGATTCCTCCTGGGTGAAGGCGACGAAGAACCGGGCCAGGTCGACCATGCAGGTGTTGTCGTCCATGACGATCATCCCGCCCGAGCCGATGATCGCCCCCACCTTCTGCAACGACTCGTAGTCGAGCTGGATGTCGGCGTACCTGGCCGGGACGCAGCCGCCCGAGGGGCCGCCCATCTGGGCCGCCTTGAATTGCCGGCCCCGGGGCACGCCGCCGCCGATGTCGAAGATGACCTCCCTCATGCTCGTGCCGATGGGCACCTCGACCAGGCCGGTGTTCCTGACCCGGCCGGTGAGCGAAAAGATCTTGGTGCCCTTCGAGCCCTCGGTGCCCACCGAGGCGTACTGCTCGGAGCCGTGGCGCAGGATCAACGGCACGTTGGCCATGGTCTCGACGTTGTTGATGCAGGTCGGCATGGCCCACAGGCCCGACTGGGGCGGGAAGGGCGGCCGGATGCGGGGCATGCCCCGCTGGCCCATGATCGAGGCCATCAGGGCCGTCTCCTCGCCGCAGACGAATGCCCCGGCCCCCAGCTTGACCTTGAGGTCGAACTCGAAGTCGGACCCCAGGATGTTCGGGCCGATGAGGCCCATCTCCCGGGCCTGGCCCAGGGCCAGGTTCAGCCTTTCTACGGCCACCGGGTACTCGGCCCGACAGTAGATGTAGCCCTTGGTGGCGCCCATGGCGTAGCCGGCGATGGCCGCCCCCTCGAGGACCGAGTGGGGATTGCCCTCCAGCACGGCCCGATCCATGAACGCCCCGGGATCGCCCTCGTCGGCGTTGACGATCACGTATTTCTGATCCCCCGGGTTGTCGCGGGTGAACCGCCACTTCCGGCCGGTGGGGAAACCGGCCCCGCCGCGGCCCCGCAGCCCGGAGTCCAGCACCTCGGCGATGACCTCGTCCGGGGTCATCTCCAAAATGGCCTTGGCCAGGCCCTCGTAACCGCCCTCGGCCAGGTAGTCGTCGATGGAGGTCGGGTCGATTCGGCCGTTGAAGGCCAGGACGCGCCTCATCTGGCCCCGGTAGAAGGGGATCTGGTCGGCGTAGACGTAGCGTTGGCCGGTGAAGTGGTCCTGGAACAACAGCCGGCCCAGGAGGTTGAAGTTCTGGACCGTCTCGGTGACGATGTCCGGGGCGTCGGCGGCGTCGATCTCCTGGTAGAGGATCTCGTCGGGCATGATCATCACCACCGGGCCCCGCTCGCAGAGGCCATGGCAGCCGGTCCGCTTGATCTCGACCCGATCGCCCATGTCCCGCTGGTCCACCTCCTCCTCGACGCAGCGGCAGACCTCCGAGGACCCCAGGGCGTGACAGGCCGTGTCCACGCAGACGTGGAGGCGCATCTTCCGCTGATCCACGCCCAGCCGGAGCTGCCGCTGATACTTTTGCAGGGCCGCGGCCGAGTCCAGACGCGCTCGTTCGCTCATGTGGTGCCTCCCTTGTATCCGTCCAGGATCGCCCCCACCCGGGCCGGGTTGAGGCGGCCGTAGAAGTCGTTGCCCACGACCATCACCGGCGAGAGCGCGCAGGCGCCCATGCAGGCCACGGTCTCGAGGGTGAACTGGTAGTCCTCGTCGGTCTCGCCGTCTTGGAGTCCCAGGTCGCCCTTCACCGCCCGGAGGATGTTGGCCCCGCCGCGGACGTGGCAGGCCGTGCCCCGGCAGACCCGGACCACGTGCCGGCCCCGGGGGGCGGTGTAGAACATGGCGTAGAAGGTCAGCACCCCCTGGACCTGGGCCGGGGTGGTGCCGAGGCCCTTGGCGATGATGGACATGGACTCGGGCGGGATGTAGCCCACCTCTTCCTGGACCTCCTGCAGGACCGGAATCAAGACCCCGGGCTCACCCTTGTGCTCCGAGACGATTTCCCGGATGCGGTCGTAGTCCACCGGCGGGGGGGCTTTCTGGCTCTGACTCATCAGTCGACTCCTTTAAGGCTCAGCTTGGCCGAACAGTGGCGAATGATAAATCCGTCGCCGTTTTGGGGCAGCAGCCAGGCGGCTCCGGCCTGATCCACCACCAGGGGCAGGGCGACCATCCCGGCCGGCACCGACTCATCGACCTGGACCTCGAATACCCCCGAGGCGTTGGCCGTGGAAATCTTGATCCGGCCGCCGGCCGCGACCTCGAGTCGGGACGCGTCCCCCGCCGACAGGCCGGCCAGGGGGACCGGCGCCGCCTTGAGTAGCCGGCTGGCCGCCCGGGTGCGGACGCCGTCGCCGTGGTGAAAGCGGACATGGGTCGAGATGAGGGTGTAGGGCCACTTGGCGTCGGCCGCCGCGGCGAAGGTCGGGCTGACGGCCAGGTAGGCCCCCTCGGCCCGGGGCGGAGCGGCCGGCCGGTCCGCCTTCTTGAGGATCGGGGCCAGTTTGGCCAGTTCCCGCCAGACGGCCTCCGCGTTCTTGTACTTGAAGGTCACCCCCAGGGCGCCGGCCAGGGAGCGGATCACGGCCCACTCGGGCCGGGCCTCGCCCGGGGGCGGAACGCCGGCCTCGAACGCCTGGACCCTGCCGGTGAGGCCCATCAGCCGTCCGGGCTGCTCGAAGACGGCCGCCAGGGGCAACACCACGTCGGCCTTGGCCGCCGTCCGCGTCAGAAACAGGTCGGCCACCACCAGGTGGTCCACCTTGTCCAGGGCGGCGGCGACCCG
>JAHJDS010000538.1 GCA_018812395.1 Pseudomonadota bacterium | reverse complement strand
ATCGAGGTGCCCGGCCCGGCCACCGAGGCCCTGGGCCAGGCGGCCGAAAACAACCGGGTCCACCTGGTCATCGGCGTCATCGAGCGCGATGGGGGCACCCTCTACTGCACGGCCCTGTTCTTCTCGCCCCAGGGACGGCTCCTGGGCAAGCACCGCAAGCTGATGCCCACCGCCCTGGAACGGCTGGTCTGGGGCTTCGGCGACGGCTCGACCATGCCGGTGCTGGACACCCCCCTGGGCCGGCTGGGGGCGGTCATCTGCTGGGAGAACTACATGCCCCTGTTGCGGATGCACATGTACTCCCAAGGCGTGCAGCTCTATTGCGCCCCCACCGCCGATGACCGCGAGACCTGGCTGCCGTCCATGCAACACATCGCCGTGGAGGGGCGCTGCTTCGTGCTGAGCTGCTGCCAGTACCTGCGCCGAGGCGACTGCCCCGACCAATTCGACACCGTCCTGGGCGACGATCCGGACACGGTGCTGATGCGCGGCGGAAGCTGCATCGTCGACCCCTTTGGCCGGGTGCTGGCCGGGCCCGACTTTGACGGCCCCTGCATCCTGACAACGGACCTGGACCTGGGAGAGATCGCCAAGGGCAAATATGATCTGGACGTTGCGGGTCACTACGCCCGGCCGGACGTGTTCCGCCTTCACGTCAACCGGCGGCCGAACCCGCCGGTCACGACCTGGGAGGATAACGATACCGATCCCTTCGAGGATCAATAAGCGTCCGGTCCCGAGGCCGACCCACCGGGCTACCCCTTTCATCCCATCCGGTTATCAGTTCCATGGACGAGGAGACGGCGATCATTTCCTGGCCCAGTACAATCGGTGCGCTATCCGTCGGAAGACCTCAGAACTTCATGCCCGGCAGGTTGAGCGAGGCGGTGTTGCCGCCGTCCACTGGCAGGGCCTGGCCGGTGATGTAGCCGGCCTCGTCGCTGGCCAGGAAGAGGATGGCCGCGGCGACCTCCTCCGGTCGGCCGTAGCGCCGGAGTTCGCACCGGTGGCCCACCTTCCACAGCTTGTCCTTGGCCCGGGCGTAGTCGAACACCGGCTTGGTCATGCCGGTCTCGATCAGGCCGGGGCAGACGGCGTTGACCCGGACGTTGTACTGACCCAGGTCGCAGGCCGTGGTCTGGGTGAAGTTGATCAGGGCGGCCTTGCTGGCGCTGTAGGAGTTGCCTCCCGCCCCGGAGCGAATGCCGGCCACGGAGGCGGTGTTGACGATGGCCCCTGATCGGCGCTGGATCAGGTGGGCGGCCAGGTGCTTGACGGCGTAGACCGCCCCCAGGACGTTGACCTCGTAGACCCGGCGCCAGTCCTCGGCGTCCTGATCCTCGGGGCCGACCAACTGGCCGACGACGCCGGCGTTGTTGCACAGGATGTCCACCTGGCCGTAGGCCGCCAGGGCCGCCTCGATCAGGGCCTTGACCTCGTCTTCCATCGAGACGTCGGTCCGACGGACCATGGCCTGACCGCCGGCCTGAGCCACCAGGTTGCCGGTCTCGTTTAATTCCTCTGGCGTTACGTCCGCCAGGGCCAGCTTGCATCCCTCCCGGGCGAACAAAACGGCCGTGGCCCGGCCGATGCCGCCGGCCGCGCCGGTGATGATGGCCACCTTGCCCTCGAGCCGTCCCATGTTCGCTTACCCCGCCTAAGCCGACAGCTTGACCCGCTGCCCGTCGATCTCGACGAAGGTCTGGCAGTAGGTCAGTTTCTGGCAGATCTTGCCGTCGCGAAAGGTGATGACGTCCACGCCCCGTCTGATTTCGGGTCGGCCCTGGTGCCCGTCCTCGGGGCTCGGCCAGTGGAGGGCCCAGCGGTAGAGGACTTTCTGATTGTCCTCGTCAACGAACATGTCCTCGGCCTCGAACCGAAAACCGCCGTGATGGGCGAACCAGGGCGCCCAGGCGGCCCGCAACTTCTCCTTGCCCGCCACCCGTCCCCCGGTCCAGTTCACGAACACCACGTCGTCGCTGAAACCTTCCACCACGACGTCAATGTCGTAGTCCTCCCAGCCCCGGTTCCAGTCGGTCATGAATCGGATCAGGTCGTCGCGGCTGAGCTTCATCGTCCATCCTCCCTAACAAACGGCCCTGTCCCTCACCGGGCTGACGTCGCAACAACCCCGGAGACAATCGTATTTCCGGAATCGGTCCGACGGAAAAATATGGTATCATATCGTGCCCTGTTCCGGAATTTTCTTTGACGAGCCACCCGGCGGCGGGCCACGTTCAGCCATCGTTTTTTCAAGAGGAGGAGTCGGCCGTGTCTGAACTGAAATACGATCCCGAACTCTGTGGCGCTTGCCCGACCGTGGATTGTCTCACCCGCTGCACTTACCTGGACCTGGATCTGGACACGGCCCGGCAGGAGCGGGCCCGGATCCTGGCGGGCGAAGACTCGCGGGTCCTGACCGAGTGCGCCACCTGCTACGCCTGCGAAGAATACTGCCCCAACCGGAACCACCCCTTCTACCTGATCGTCCAGCAACAGGAGGAAAAGGAACTCTGGCCGGTGCCCATCCCGATTTACAAGCAGCAACTGGGCATGATGGCCCCCAGGACCAAGGACCCGCCCCGGCCCCTGACCGGCCGGGTGGTCAACATGTGCTTCTTCCCCATGCTCAAGCGGGCGGTCCGGGGCGATCTGTTCGAGGGCTGCGATCAGATCGTGGGCAGCGACATCTTTTGCAACATCATGTGGCTGCACACGGCCGGCGCTTCGGTCATCCAAGAGCGGTTGCCCCGGGTGATCGACAAGATCTGGACCGAGCATCTCGAGCCCAGCGGCCAGGGCGAGATGATCATGTACCACGACGAGTGCTACGGCACCTACACCCAGTTGGCGCCGGCCTTCGGCCTCCAGGTCCCCTGGAAGTCCATTCACCTCTTCGAATACCTCAATGAGCGCCTGGACCGGCTCAAGGACAAGATCCGGCCCCTGGGCCTCAAGGCCGCCTATCAGCGGCCCTGCTCGAGCCGCCTGTCGCCCCACATCGACCCCCTGGTGGACGAGATTTTCGGCAAAATCGGGGTCGAGCGGGTCGAGCGGGAGTATGACCGGGAAAACGCCCTGTGCTGCGGCGGGGTGCTCAAGCTCCAGCAGCGTGATGAGTTGGCCGAGGACGTGCAGCAGCGAAACCTGGACGACATGAAGGCCCACGAGGCCATGGTCTGCGTGTTCAACTGTCCGGCCTGCTTCATGTTCCTGGGCGAGGCCACGGCCAAACGGGGGTTGATGCCCACCCTGATGAGCGAACTGTGCCAGATCGCCCTGGGCGAACCACCGCTGAAGATGGGAGGCTAGGGCCATGGAAAAGGTCAAGCGGGAACTGGAGCAAATCGTCGGGCCGGAGTACGTCTCGGACGCGGCCGAGGAACTGTTCATCTACTCCCGGGACCAGGGGACCATGGAGCCCGGTTTCCCCGACCTGGTGGTCCTGCCGGGCACGGTCGATGAGATTCAACAAATCGTCCGGCTGGCCACGGAGAAAAAAATTCCGGTCGTGCCCCTGGGCGGCGGCCTGGTCCTGTCGGGCCTGTCCCGGGCGTTGCGGGGCGGTATCGTCCTCGATCTGAAACGGTTGAATCGCATCCTCGAGGTCGATGAACTCAACCGCTTCGCCCTGGTCGAGGCCGGGGCCTCCCAGGGCATGCTCCAGGCTTTTTTGGCGAAAAACCATCCGACGCTCAAGCACTCGATTCCCGACGCCCCGCCCATCGCCACCCTGGCCGGCAACGTGCTGATCCACGGCTCGGGGCATTTGTCCCATATGGCGGGCTTTCACACCGACATGCTGGGCGGCCTGGAGGTGGTCCTGCCCACCGGCGAGAAGGCCCGGGTCGGCTCACCGTCGGTGTCGCCCTACTGGTTCGGCCGGGCGCCGCTGCCCGATCTGGCCGGCATGTTCCTGGGCTGGGCCGGTACGACCGGCATTGTCACCAAGCTGGCGGTCAAGCTCTTCCCCAAACGCCGGTTCAGCGACGTCGAGATCTTCGTCATCGACGATCCCGACCTGGGGCCGGAGGTCATCAACCGAATGACCTGGGTCGGGCAGGGCGAGGACCTGACGGCCTGGATGACGCCCAAGCCGGATTGGGCGGACGGGCTGCTGCACTTCAACCTGGTCTACGGCGCGGACAGCGAAGACGAACTCGCCTTTAAGCGGAAACTGATCAAATCTTCGGTGCGCCACCTGATCGATCGGCGCGTCGCCGGGTTCATGGTCCTGCCCACGCCCATGAAGAAGCGCTTTCTCGAGGAGCCGGCCACCACCCTGACCCGGTTCGCCGACGTGCGCCAGGGGGGCGGGTTCGAGTACGTCGGTGGGATCATGCCCATCGGGCTGTTCGGCCAGGCCTACCGGGCCGGGCTGGACATCGCCCGGGGGAGCGACGTGGCCTGGTCCATGGGCTGCCGGGTCATCGGCCAGGGCCACGCCATGATGTTCTTTTACGCCTACGCCTTCAACCGGGCCGACGCGGCCGACGTGGACCGGGCCAAGGAGGCCTTGGAGCGGACCAACGAAGCCGTCCTGGAACTGGGCGGCATCCCCTGGAAGGCCGAGGCCCCGGCCCAAAGGCGGATTCTGGACAAGATGGACCCGGGGGCCATCGAGTTGATGAACCGGCTCCGCCGGGCCGTCGATCCGGCCGGAATCATGAATCCGGGCAACTGGGAGGCAAGCTGATGCGGCACGCCGAAATCCTCCATCGCTGTTTCCGCTGCGGGTACTGCAAGCTGCCCAGCGACTATCAGGACCTGAATTGCCCCTCGTACCTCAGAAATCGCTTCGAGACCTTTTCGCCGGGCGGTCGGATGTGGCTGCTGCGGGCCTGGCTCGACGGCGAGATCAAGACCAGCCCCCGGCTGGGCCGCATTCTGTACTCCTGCGCCACCTGTAACAACTGCGTCGAGCACTGCCCCTTCCCCAAGTTCAAAGACGACCTGGTCGACGCCTTTATCGCCGGACGGGAGGCCCTGGTCGACCAGGGCCAGGTGCCTTCGGGGGTGCGCGACTATTTCAAGGCCGTCCAGATCAGCGGCAATCCGTATAAAAAACCCCAGCCGGAGCGGGGCGACTGGGCCCGGGACCTGGGGCCGGCCGGGTATTCGGGGCAGGAGTATCTCCTCTACGTCGGCTGCGTGGGGTCGTACGACGAGCGGGGACAGCAGACGGCCCGGGCCGTGGCCGGGCTGCTGAAAGACCTGGGCGTCGACTTCGGGATCCTGGGAGCCGAGGAGCACTGCGACGGCAACGAGGTCAGGGCCCTGGGCGAGACCGGCCTGTTCGCCCTTCTGGCCCGGCAAAATATCGAGCAATGGCAAAAGTTGGGGGTCTCGAAAATCATCACGTTCGACCCTCACGCCTATAACGCCATCAAGAACGAGTATCCGGCCCGGGGCGGCCAGTTCGAGGTTTTTCATTACGCCCAAATTTTACCCGGGTTGCTCAGACAGGCCGCCCCCCAGGCCCGTGACGAAACACTGAGCGTCACCTTCCACGATCCCTGTTCCCTGGGCCGGCACAACCAGGAGTACGACGCCCCCCGCCGGGCCCTGCAGGCCCTCCCCGGCGTCAAGCTGGTGGAAATGGAGTTGATCAAGAAGGACGCCCTGTGCTGCGGCGGCGGGGGCGGGAACTTCTTCACCGACATCCTGGGCGGCGGACCCGAGTCGCCGGCCCGGTCCCGGGTGCGGCAGGCGGCCGCGACCGGCGCCCGGGTCCTGGCCGTGGCCTGCCCCAGTTGCGCCAAGATGCTGGACACGGCCGCCAAGGACGAGGGGATCGAGGACGACCTGACGGTCATGGATATCGCCGAGGTCGCCCGGGCCAGATGCCGGTTCGGCTGACAGGGAAGAGGACCGACGTGGCCAAGTACCTAATCGACCCGGCCGAGGAAAACTGCGCCGGCTGTCTGCGCTGCCAACTGGCCTGCTCGGACACCTACACCAAGGCCTTCAACCCGTCCGCGGCGCACATTCAGGTAACGATGTCGGGCGCGGATTGCGCCATTCGTTTCACCGAAGAATGCGTCGAGTGCGGCCTCTGCGCGGACCAGTGTCTCTACGGCGCCCTGTCCAAGACCAGAAAAGAGGATGACGACCAATGAGCCGGGGCGGATTCGCCGGAAAAATCCTGCGGGTCGACCTGACCTCGGGCCAGATCCGGCCGGAGCCGTTGGACCCCGGGCTGGCCGAGAAGTACATCGGGGGCCTGGGCCTGTGCCTCAAAATGGGCTACGACGCCATCGAACCGGGGTGCGATCCCCTGTCGCCCCAAAACCCGATCGTCCTCGGGGCCGGTCCCCTGGTGGGCACCGACCTGCCGTCCACCTCCCGGGTATACTCGGTGTCCAAGCTCCCGGCCAGCCGGACCGTGGGCTGGTGCGGGGCCGGGGGATTCAACTTCGGGGTGATGCTCAAGAACGCCGGCTTGGACCACGTCCTGATCGAGGGGCGGTCCCCGCGGCCGGTCTATCTCGAGATCATCGACGATCGGGTGGCCCTGAGGGATGCCGAACGCCTGTGGGGCCGCGGCGTGGACGACACCTGCCGGGCGATCTGGGACGAGTACGGGGTCCCGACGGGCGTGCTGGCCATCGGCCAGGCCGGCGAGAACCTGATCCACTTTTCCATGGCCTTTATCGACCGCATCTCGACCCTGGGCCGGGGCGGCCTCGGGGCGGTCATGGGCTCCAAAAACCTGAAGGCGGTCGTGGTCCAGGGCACCGGCGGCGTCCGGGTGGCCGACCGCCGGCAATGCCGCACTCTGGGCCAAGGACTGTTGGACAACATCCGCGCCTGGCCGCATCTCAAAAACGCCCAGGAGATGGGACTGCTCCAGTCCTTTCCTCTGGTCTCCCGGGAGGACTACGCCCGGATCAAGAAACGGCGGGCGGCCTGCGTCTCCTGTCCCATCGGGTGCAAGGACGTCATCGAGATCCCGGACGGGCCGCACGCCGGCCTGGTCAAATGCACCAGCTCGGTGATCAATCTCTTGACCCCCAACCTGTACGGTTTCCAGGATTACCGGGAATCGATCAAGGCCATGACCACCATCGACGACTACGGCCTGGACATGTTCGAGTTCTTCGGGATCATGGTTTTGGCCAAGAAACTGGTCGATGAGGGGATCGTTCCGGGTGACACGGCCGACCCGGAGATCAGGCCCGATCAGTTGGATTCCATGGAGGCCTGGGCCCGCAAGGTCAGTTTCCGGGAGGGCCTGGGTGACGTGCTGGCCGGCGGGTTCAACGCCGTCATCGAGGAGTTCGGCGAGCCGGCCAGGGAATTGGCGCCGGCCCTGGTCAAGGGGATGCACCCCTACGCCGGGCCGGGCTCGGCCGTTCCCTGGGACAGATTCGGGACCATGGAACTGGGGCAGGTCCTCGAGCCCCGCGGGCCCCACGTCGGTTCGGGCGGCTCGCCGACCTATTTCGCCCGGCGGCCCCTGGAGGTCTTCCCCAGACATCTCGGGCGGATGGGGGTCCCGCCGGAGGTTATCGATCGGATCGTCAAAGGGGCAACGCGGCCCGAGGACGACCAGGAACTGAAGGTCGGGGCCCTGCTCCGCTACTCTCACGCCTGGTTCACGACCTTGGGCTGCTTGGGCATCTGCGCCCGGGGCAATATCAATCGGTTCTACAACGCCCAGTTATGCGCCGAACTCTACGAGGCGGTGACCGGCATCCCGACCGACCTGCCGGCCCTGCGCCGTCGGGTGGAGCGGGTCTGGACCCTGTACCGGCTGGCCAATTTGCGGGAGGGGCTTGATCGTCGGCAGGAGGAGGCCCCCCCGGAGCAGTGGTTCGGCCAGGCCGGGTTCAAGGATTATCTGACCGGCCGGCCGCTCGCCCGGGCGGAGGTGGAACGGATGATCGGGGACTACTTTCAGGAGTGGGGATGGGACCCCGACACCGGCGTCCCCACCGCTCGAGAACTGGCCAGACTCGGCCTGGACGGACCATAAGTCAAATGGCGTGACCGGTCGGGGATCCGGAGTCTTTTTAGCACCCCCCCCTTGAAGGTCCCGGAGTGGAACGGTATCTTTAGGTCAAACCACTTCGTTTTGGGAGATGTGATGTTACGACGGATGGTCCTGATATCGTCGCTCCTGGTCCTGCTCGTTCTGGCGGCCGGGTGCGGTGTTTTCTACGATCAGGGGCGGCCGGTCGGAGAGCCGGCCGGCCAGACGGAATGGCTCCCCGGGGCCAACCCGGACTATTT
>JAHJDS010000537.1 GCA_018812395.1 Pseudomonadota bacterium | reverse complement strand
GTCAGAAGAGACCTCCTGGGCGAGGTCGCCAGAATAAAGCACGCCCCGGCCAAGGATTTCAGACTCACCAAGACCGGGACCTGGCTCCAAACCGTCAATCAGGGAGGTGTCCCCAAGAAGACCTGGTTCAAGCCGTTCGGGGACGAAAGAATCATCCGGGCCGACGACGGCCGCGAGGCCCCGGACTGTCCCTGGGACAAGCGAGCCACCGAACTGGTCATCCTCCAGGCCTACCACCCCAATTCACCGATCTACGGTCAGCCGGACATCGTGCCGGCCATCGGGGCCATTCAGCTCTCACGGTACATCCGGGACTGGAATCTCAGGACATTCGACGCGGACTTCATTCCCGAGTACATCGCCGTGTTCGAGAGGGGCAAGCCCCTTGAAGATGGCGGGGAGTACTGGGGCTCACCGTTCAGCGCGGACGTCGAGCCGATCGACGCCAGTGAAGTGGGGATAGACGAGACCGAGAGCCCCGAAACCTGGATGGACGCCGACCTCCGGAAGGTGGTCGACAAGACAAAAACGTTCCTCGAGGGGAGGATCAAGACCAAAAACGGACCCAGACCAAGAGAGATCCTGGTCGTCGGTCTCCCCGACGGGTACACCCTCAACCTGAAGAGACTCAGCAGCGAGGTCAAGGACGGCTCATTCGTAAAACTGAGGAACCTGACCCGCGACGAGACGGTCCGGGCCCACGGGGTTCACCCCAGGTTGATGGGTATCATCACCCAGGGTCAGATGGGAGGTCAGGGCGACGCCGTGGGGCAGATGGACGTCTTTTTGACGACCATCGTCAAGCCCAGACAACTGGGCCTCGAGGCCCTGATCAACAGCACCATCGTCAAGGCCGGCCTGGGCGTCAACGACTGGGTGATCCGGATCACCGACTGGGACGTCGAGGACAAGGGCGCCGCGCTGGACGTTCTGCGGAAACGCTCGGAGTTGGGGCTTCTGTCCTTCAACGAGTTGCTCCAGGGGGCCGGGCTGGCCCCGGTCGAGGAAGACTGGGCCGAGCGCAAGGTCATTCTCAGCGGCGGTAGGCTGGTCGACCTCGAGGACTCGCTGACCGCGCCGGCGATCGAACTCCCCTCGGACACCCTCGAAAAGCTCGATTGGGAGGACGACCTCGAGAACATGATCACCGGGGCCTGCGCCGCGGACTTCGAGGAAGCCAAGCGGGACATCCTGGCCTACATGAAGAGCGTCCTCGGCCGGGGCGACCCCCTGACCGGGGCCGACGTGGACCTGCTGGCCAATTACTTCGCCTCGGCCCTGGGTGAGGTCGGGGTCACGTCCAGTAGAACCATCAAGAGCGCCATCCACCAGATGTACGAGCGAGCCAAGTCCAAGACGGCCCGAGACCTCGGGGTGGGCGATCTGGCCTGGAACCTGGTGGACGATCAGACCCGGGCCGTATTAGGCGAGCACACGGTCTACTGGATCAAGACTCATGGCAGTGAAGTCCTGGCCAAGAACCTGGCGGCCACGGCCCGGGAAGCCCTGGAAAACGGGTTGGGCCGGACCGAGCTGGGCCACATCCTGGAAAGTCAGTTCGGGCATTTGGCGGACAAGTCGGCCGCCTACTGGAAGATGAACGCGGCGTCAATGCTGTCCCGGTCCCGGTCCTTCGGCACGGTCGAGGCCATGAGCCAGGCCGGGGTACGGAAATACCGGCGCTACACCATGGGAGACAGCCGGGTCTGTCAGCGGTGCAAGGGCCTCGAGGGGAAAGAATTCACCGTCTCATCGGCGGTCAAGGTCCGGGACGCGGTGCTGGGCGCCGGCGACGACCCCGAGGCGGTCAAGGCGCTCATGCCCTGGCCCACGGGGGACGAGCCGAACCCCACCCCGATCCTGGGCGCGATCCACGGCAACTGCCGGTGCGGCGAGGAGCCGGTGATCTAAGAGAGGCAAACCAGAATGAGTCGATCAGTCATCCGCAAAGCCCTGAACCCACCCGGCGAGATCGTCGACCTGGACGTGATGTTCATTTCGATCGTCCCGGCCGGGGCCAACGGTCAGGTGGGCATCGCCAAGGCCCTCGAGGGTGGGCCCCTGACCATTGCCGTGGCCGAGTTCCAGAAGGGCGAGACCCGGACCAAGGTCCCGGTCCTGGTGGACCTTACCAAGGCGGTGATCCGGAAAGAGGACGAGGCCAAGCAGTTGTTTTTCTGCCCGGTGTATCTCCCGGACACCCTGGACAGCCACGGGGCCTGGGCCTCGGCCGAGGTGATCGAGAAGGCGGCCCACGCCTTCCTGGCCAAGGGCCTTCAGGGCAACGTGGACGTGATCCACGACTACGAGGTCAAGGACTG
>JAHJDS010000536.1 GCA_018812395.1 Pseudomonadota bacterium | reverse complement strand
TTTTTCACGACCCTCTCCTTAACCGGCCTGGCCCGCGGCCCGGGGCTCGACCTGGCCCATCATCGCCGCCACTTCCCGGATGTCGATGTTGACCGGACACAGGCGCACGCACCGGCCGCAGCCGACGCAACTGAGCGTGCCGTGTCGCTTGAGGTTGTATTTCAGCTTGTGCATGAACCGGTTGCGGACCCGCTCGGTCTTGGTCGGCCGGGGGTTGTGGCCCGAGCCGTGAAGGGTGTAGAGCGGATACATGCAGGCGTCCCAGATGCGGAACCGACGGCCCTCGCCGCCGACGACCTCGTCCAGGATATCGAAGCAGGTGCAGGTCGGACAGGAGTAGGTGCAGGTCCCGCAGTTGATGCACGTCTCGGCGATTTTGGGCCAGATGTCGGACTCGAAGATGTCCATCATCTCCTTGTTGGCCGGCGCGCCCAGCTTGAGGCCCCGGGGCGACTTCTTCATGGCCGCCTGATGGACGTCCTCAGCCTTCTTGTCGTCGCCCTTTTTGGTTTTCTCCAACACGTCGCCGGCGGCCGCGGCCATCCGCTCGCCCTTGTCCGTCAGGGTCTCGACCAGGACCCGATCCCCCAGGTCGGTCATCAGCCAGTCCAGCCCCTCGGTCGAAAACGGCCCGCCCCCGGTGGCGTGGCAGAAACAGGTCGGACAGGGGGCGGCGCAGCCCAGGCCCGCCAGGAAGACCCTCTCCCGGCGGCGCGGGAAGTAGTAGTCCTTGTTCGGGTTGTCCGGGTTGTCGTAGCACTCGGCGTTGGACCACAGACCGCGGGCGTCGCAGGGCCGGAGGTTGAACAGCAGCGTGTCCGCCTCGGGGCCGGGGAATTCCTCGAGGATGGGGGCCTTCTCGCCGTCCTGGGGATAGGTGAACATCACCTCGCACTGGGGCTGCACAAAGCCCTTGACCGAGCGGGTGGTGTTCTGGAAGTCGAACAGAATTTTTCCCGGGTCGTCGGCCGGGGCCATCCCGATGACGCCGTCGTCTCCCCGGACCGGGCCGTAAACCGCGAAATCGCCGGACAACACCTGGAGCAGATCGCCCACCCGGGCCTTGTCAAACGCCAAAAGAGCCATAACCTCGCTCTCCTCAAAAATACTACTTGATGAACTCGCCGTAGTCGTCCATCCGATAGGCCATCATCGGCGGGACATGGTCGAGGGACATCCCGGCCTCGTATCCGTCGTAGAGTTCCATGATGTCCTTTTCGAGCTTGCGGGTCAGTTGCCTGACTTTGATGTTCATCGGGCAGGCCGCCTCGCAGGCCCCGCAGTCGGTGCACCGCCCGGCGCAGTGGAAGGCCCGCAGGAAATGGAAAATCAGGGTGTCGGCGTCGTCCACGGACTTGCCCAGCCACTGGGGCTGGTGCTCGTCCACGAAGCAGGTCTCGCAATAACAAAGCGGGCAGGCGTTGCGGCAGGCATAGCAGCGGATGCAGGTCGAGAACAACTCGTCGAAGTAGGCCGTCTTGTCCGCCGGCGACATCCGTTCGATGGCGGCGATGTCCTGGAACCGGTCGATGCCCTCCGGCTCGGGGACCGGCTCGCCGATGAGTTCGTCGTAGACCGGCGGATTCTTGTGGACGCACAACGCGCAGTTGCGCATCAGCACGTCGGCCCGGGGGCTCTTGGTCTCGAAGCCGTCGCCGGAGACGATCACCTCGTCGTCGGTCACCACGGCGTCGGTCCACTCCCGACCCTCGAGGCCCCTGACGGCCGCCGGGTCGATCATCCCCTCGCAGGGCACGCCGATGATATGGACGTTCTCCCTCGGGACCTGCTTCTCGACCACCTGGCCGACCACGTTGCGGGCCTGACAGCCGGCGGCGACGATGCCCACCTTGTCCTGGCGGCGGGGCAGGAAGTTGGCCAGGTTGATCCGGCAGTTGCCGTCCCAGACCAGTTCGTCGGCCTCGGCGGCGGTCCGGACGAACACCGGGGCGCAGCTAAGCGGCACCGACGCCTTCTTCCAGCCCATGACCAGATCGACCGTCCCCTCGGACAACAGCTTTTTAGCCGCCTCGCGAATTTGTTGAGTCTTGTCGTTCATCTCACGCCACCTTCGGCCACACCGGTTGCTTGTCGAGCCACGAAGCCGGCCCCAGGTCCTTGACCGCGCTGATGACCCCCATGGCCGTCTTCTGGAACTTCTCGGCCTCGGCCGAGCTGATCCATGAAAAGTGGAGACGGCCCGCCTCGAGCCCCATGAACTCGAACAGTCGGTTCATCATCGTGAACCGCCGCCGGGCGTAGAGGTTGCCGGCGATGTAGTGGCAGTCCCCGGGATGGCAGCCGCTGACCCACACCCCGTCGGCCCCTTTCAGGAAGGCCGACAGGACGAACTTGGGGCTCATCCGGCCGGTGCAGGGCAGCCGAATGGCCCGGAAATTGGCCGGGTAGCGCATCCGGCTCACCCCGGCCAGGTCCGCCGCGCCGTAGGTGCACCAGTTGCAAAAAAAAGCCACGATCCGCGGTTCGAAGTCCTGATCAGCCATGATACCAACCTTTCATCTTGAACGGATGTGCCGGAGGCGGGGCGGACGATCCGCCGCCTCGACCTCCGGTCACGCCCGGCCGTCAGAGGGCCGCCTCGATCTGGGAGAACACCTCGGCGTTGGTGAAACCGCGCAAACTGGGAGCGCCGCTGCGGCAGGCGGCGACGCAGGTGCCGCAGCCTTTGCACAACGCCTCGTTGACCACGGCGATGTTTTTTTCGTCCAGGTCGATGGCCGAGTAGGGGCAGATCTCGATGCACAGGCCGCAGCCCACGCACCGGACGGGACTGATCTCGGCCACCTCGCCGCCGACGGTGATCCGCCCCGCGGCCATGACCGTCACCGCCCGGGCGGCCGCGGCCTGGGCCTGGGCGATGGACTCCTCGATCGGCTTGGGGTAGTGGGCCAGGCCGCAGACGAACACCCCGTCCGTGGCGAAGTCCACCGGCCGGAGCTTGGGGTGGGCCTCGACGAACCAGCCGTCGTCGTCCAGGGGCACCTTGAAGGCCTGGGCCAATTCCGCCTCCCGGTAGGACTCGATGGCCGAGGCCAGGCAGATCAGGTCCGGCCTCAAGATCAGGTCCCGGCCGAGGACGTGGTCCCGAACAATGACCTTGAGGTCGTCGCCATCCTTGTCCACCCGAGGCTTGCGGTCCACGTCGAACCGGACGAAGACCACCCGTTTCTCCCGGGCCTCCTTGTACAGCCGCTCCCGCTGGCCGAAGGTCCGGATGTCGCGGTAGAGGATGAACACGTCGGCCTCGGGGTTCATTTTCTTGAACTCGAGGGCGTTCTCCACCGAGTGGGTGCAGCAGACCTTGGAGCAGTAGGGCCGGTCCGGCTCGCGCGAACCGACGCACTGGATAAACACGGCGGTCTTGACCTGGTCCAGGGCCGGGTCGTTCTCCTTGAACATCCGATCCAGCCGGAGGCTGGAGACCACCCGGTCGTCGGCGCCATAGAGGTACTCGGTCGGGTCGAGCTGTTTGGCCCCGGTGGCCATGATGGCCACGCCGTGCTCGATCTCCTCGGTCTCGTCGCCGGAGGCGAGTTTGGTCTTGAAGTTGCCCACAAAACCGTAGGACTCGGCCACGGTCGTGTTCCGGTGGACGGTGATCAGGTCGTTGGCCTCGACCTCGTGGGCCAGGCGGGCCACGAAGTCGGCGATGGGCTGACCCCGGTAGGTCCGGAGCAGGTTGTTGGCCTGTCCGCCCAAGGTGTCGGACCGCTCGACCAGATGGACCGGATAACCCTGGCTCGCCAGTTCCCGGGCGGCGACCATCCCGGCCACGCCGCCGCCGATGACCAGCGCCGACTGGTCGACGTCCATCTCGCTCTCGGCCAGGGGCCGAAGCAGGGCCGCCTTGCTGACGGCCATCCGGACCAAATCTCGAGCCTTGTCGGTGGCCTTCTCGGGATCGTCGGCGTGGACCCAGGAGTCCTGATTGCGGATGTTGGCCATCTCGATCAGGTACTTGTTGAGGCCGGCGCCGGTCATGGTCTCCTGGAACAGGGGCTCGTGGGTCCGGGGCGTGCAAGATGCAACCACCACGCGGTTTAAGTTGTGCTCTTTCACCAACTCCTTGATCTTCTCCTGGCTGTCGGGCGCGCAGGCGTAGATGGTGTTGGTCGCGTAAACCACGCCCGGCAGGTTGCGGGCTTCCTCCGCGACGGAAACCA
>JAHJDS010000535.1 GCA_018812395.1 Pseudomonadota bacterium | reverse complement strand
GCCATCATACCATATCAGATTCGGTCCGGATCAAGCTCGACCCACGGCCCCTCGTGGCGCGACAGGGCGCGCCCCTTTTTCCGGAGGTAGCGCCACCGCCACGCCGCCCACCACCGGCTGAGCGGCCAGGGCAGCGGCGGAATCAGGAAGCGGATGTTGGCGTGCTCGGGCAGGCCGAGGTCGGCCAAGACCCGGCCGATCCTCTCCCGGCGCAGGAGCGGCACCCAGAGCCGGTGTCCTTGCCGGGCCAGGGCGTACAGGGCCGCCAGTTCGGCCCGGGCCGCCTCGCTTTCACCCTCCAGGGCCACGACCGGAGCCAGAAATATCCGGCGCGGCCGTCCCCAGCGGGCGTAAAAGGCCGCCTCGTTTTGGGCCGATTGCCGGCGCCAGGCCTCGTCCAGGTCGTCAAAGGTCCGGTGGCCCAGGTGAAAGACAAAGGCGTCCCTTGCCTCGGCGCAGAACCAGCCCCGCTCTTGGGCCCGGCGGGCGTAGTCGTTGTCGGCCCAGTTGCCGGCGGAGTAGGTCTCGTCAAAGGGACCCAATTCCTCGTAGATCCGCCGGGGCATGACCAGGCAGAAGCCGCTGCAGTGATCCAACTCGCGCCACTTCCCGTCGCATCGCCGGGCGATCTCCTGGGCGAACTCCTCGATTCGATCCTCGACCCGTCTGTTTTCCGACGACTCGTCGCCCCGAGGCGACATCATGGCCAGATTCTCCAGCCGCCGGAAGTGGGCCAGCATCCGGCCCAGCCAGCCCGGACCGGGCAGGGTGTCGTTGTTGAGCAGGCAGACGTACTCGGCCTCGGCCCGGGCCAGGCCCTGATTGGTCGCCCCGGTCCAGCCCCGGTTGACCTCGTTGCGAATGAGCGTCGTCGGGCCGAAGGTGTCTTCCCGGGCCGCCTCGGCCAGCCACCGGGCCATGGGCTCGTCCGAGCAATTGTCGATCAGGATCAACCGAAAGGGGGCGTCGGTGTGCCTGGCCAGCCGGGTCAGACAGGTTCGAGTGTCCTCGAGCCGATTGTAGATCGGGATGATAATGTCGGTCTCAGTCACGAGGCATTCCAAGGGACAGGGCGTGGTTCAGGCGGCGGACGATCCCCCGCCACAACCGGACCTCGTGAGGCCGGAGCCCGGCGCGATCGAAGATTCGCCTGATGGGCAAAAAGAAGTGGTCGGGGTTGGCCGGATCGTTGGAGCCCACCTCGATCAGGATCCGCCGCAGGTCAAAGTAAAAGGCCTCGACCTGACCCCGCTCGGCCAGGGCCGGCCCGTCCCCGGCAGGAAGGCCCGTTTCGGTCACGGCCAGGAATATTTCATGGGCCATAATCACCACCGCCTGGGCCAGATTGAGCGAACCGGCGGGCGTGGCGGGGATCTTCACCAGGGCCTGGCAGCGCCCGACCTCGTGGTTCTCGAGCCCCCGGTCCTCGGGGCCGAAGACAACGGCCGCCCGGTAACGGTCCAGGCGGGGCGCCAGCCGGCGGGCCAGTTCCCGCGGGGTGCCGGTCACGATCCGCCGCGGCCCCGATGTTTTCCGGGAACCGGGGCCGGACCAGGACCAATTGGACGTTGTGGAGGCACGCCGCGGCCTGGGGCGACAACTCGGACATGGCCCGTTACTGTAGCATGGACGAGGGGAGAAGGAAATACGAAGATGGGTTCCGCCTGGGCCAGGGAGATCGTCTCCAAGTAGCTCGGCGGCGCGGGGAGGGCGGGTTATTCCTCGTTCTTCCGGCCGTAGGCCTTGATCACGTCCACCGGGGAAGTGGTCCGAACCATCAAGGCTCCGCACTGAGTGCAGGTCACGGAGCGGTCGTCGATGCCCGTGATGCGGGCCTCCTGCAACTCGCACTCGGTGCAGCGATATTCATAGAGTGGCATGACTTACCTCCGCCTTACCCTTAAATAATAACCACGCCCGGCCAAGATAGGCAAGGGGATTGCCATTTTCAAGGCGCCCCTCGTCCTTTTTTTGGGGCGGGCGAACCGGTTATTCCGCTGGCCTCGCGTCTGGCGTACTATACCACATGTTTGATTGAATGCAACCCAAAGATACCATATGTTGAAAAATCGACCGGGGACAGACTGCCAAATTTGACATATCCGACTGATAAAATAGGGTTTTGTCTAAGGGATGATTTCTAACGAAATATCGAGGTCACGGGCCCAGTCGGCGCCCTGGGGGGCCGATAAATCCGGCCGGAGGGGCGACACGGACACCAAACCCCGGGCCAGGGCCCAGACGTCCGTTCCCGGCTCGACCCTATGTTTAGGTTCCTGGCCGCATTGCCAATAGTAGGCCCGGCCGTGGGGGTCGAGGCGCTTTTCAAAGCGTTCGTGGAGGCGGGTCACCGCCTGGCGGGTGAGGCTCAGTCCCTTGATCTCGGCCAGAGGCAGGGCCGGAAAATTGACGTTGAGGCAGATCCCCTCGGGCCAATCCCCGGACAGCCTGGGGGCCAGGGCGTCCACCAGCCGGGCGGCCAGCCGGGCGGCCGGGGTGAAGTCGGGATCAATGTAGGCGTCCAGGGAGAAGGCGACCCCGGGCAGGCCGAGGATGGCCGCCTCGGTGGCGGCGCTGACCGTGCCCGAGTACAGCACGTTGACCCCGACGTTGGGCCCCGGGTTGATGCCGGACAGGACCAGGTCGGGCGGCGAATCAAGCAGCTCCAACAGGCCGATCTTGACGCAATCGGCCGGCGTGCCGCTGACCGCCCAGCCGTAGAACCGACCGTTGCGGTGGACCCGGCGCACCCGGATCGGGTCGGCCAGGGTGATGGCGTGGCCCACGGCCGTTTGCTCGAACTCGGGGGCCACCACGCTGACGCGGTGGGTCTCCTCCATCCGCCGGACCAGGGCGGCCAGGCCCGGGGCCAGAATGCCGTCGTCGTTGGTGACCAGGATGTGCATGACCTCAGGTGTCCAGCGAGGTCAGGCCCAGCCTGATGGCGCACTTGGTCAGTTCGGCGATGCTTCTCACCCCCAGCTTGTCCATGAGTTGGCGGCGGTGGGATTCGACGGTCTTGGCGCTGATATAGAGGCGATCGGCGATATATTTGGTCGTCTTGCCCTCGGCCACCAGTTGCAGGACCTCCCGTTCGCGATCGGTGAGTTGCGGTTTGAAGGTCGGCCGATCCCGCCCGGCCCGCTGGACGAAGTCCTGGACGACGATTCCGGCCACGGCGGGACTGAGATAGGTCCTCCGACCCCGGACCACCCGAATGGCCTGGACCACCTCGTCGTAGGCCGCCTCCTTGACCAGGTACCCGGCGGCGCCCGCGGCCAACATGCCGGAGACGAACTGGCGGTCCTTGTGCATGGACAAGGCCAGGACCCTGGTCCGGGGCGACTGGGTGACGATGGCCCGGGTGGCCTCGACGCCGTTTATCTCGGGCATGGCCACGTCCATGATGACGACGTCGGGCTCCAGCTCCCGGCAGAGACGAATCGCCTCCCAGCCGTCGGCCGCCTCGGCGATCACCTCGAAGTCAGACTCTTCCTCGAGCAGCAAGCGCAGTCCCTCGCGGACCATCCGGTGATCGTCGGCCAGGATTATCCTGGTGGCCATCAAGCCGACCTCATCCCGCTCCGCCGGCGTCGGTCACCGGCGCCCGGATGTGGGCCTCGGTCCCTTGCCCGGGGCGGGAGTTGACCTCGAGCCGGCCGCCGATGTAAGTCAATCTCTCCCGGATCGAAAACAGTCCCCAGCCCACGCTTAGTTTCCGGCCGGACAACAGGCCTTCGGCGTCAAAGCCGATCCCGTCGTCGGCCACCCGAATCCGAATCAGGTCCTCGGATTTTTCCAGCCCGACTTCGACGACCGAGGCTCGGGCGTGCTTGACGGCGTTGTGCACCAGTTCGCTGACCGACCTAAAGAGCAGGCCCCGCAACTCGTCGCTCAGCGGCAATCGGCGACCGTCGTCCACGACCCGGACCGTCAGGCCGTGTTCGGCCCGGATCTTTTCGGCCAGCCACTCCACGGCGGCCTCGATCCCCAGTTCGTACAGGACCGGCAGGGCCAACTCGCAGGTCAGCGACCTGGCGTCCCGAACGATCTGGTCGATCAGGGCGCTGACCTCGGCCAGTTCCCGGGTGGCATGACCATCGTCCAGAGCCGCCTCGACGGCCTTGATCTTGATCTTGGCCGAGAAGAGATTGGTCCCGACCCGGTCGTGGAGATTGGAGGCGATGCGCCGCCGCTCTCGTTCCTCGATCATGGCCAGTTCCGCGGCCAGGGCCGATAATTGCCGCTGATTGGCCAACAAGGCCTCCTCGGCCATCTTGCGGCGGGTGACGTCGGAGAAGATGAAGCTATGACCCGTCGGGCGACCGGCGGCGTCGAAATCGACCGTGGCGCTGCCCATGACGTACACCACGCCGCCGTCCCGGCGCTTGAACGCCAGCTCCACCTCGTCCAGGAATCCCTGCTCCCTCAGGCGGCTGATCATCTGCGTTCGCCGGGCCGGTTCCTGATGAATCGTTTCGGCCGGAAGGCCGACCAGCTCCCGGGGGTCGTCGTAGCCCAGGATCCGGGCCGCGGCCGGGTTGGCGGTCAGGATGCGGCCCTCCAGGTCGAGACTCAACACCCCGTCCCGGGAGCCCTCGAACAGGGCCCGGTAGCGTCGATCCGATTCCCGACGCGCCTCTTCGACCAGCTTCCGGTCGGTGATGTCCTCGGACACGGTGGCCAGACGATTCGGTCTCCCGGTCTGGTCGATGATCGGAAAACCGCGGGACACGATCCACCGCACTTGGCCGTCGGGGGGCATGATGCGGTATTCGAACTCGAAGGACTGGGGTTGATGCCGCCATTGGACGCAGAGGTCCCGCAACAGGTTCAGGTCATCGGGGTGAATCAACTCCGTGAGGGCCCACGGATTGGCCATCAGGTCCTCGACGCTCAGCTGAAACACCTCCTCGAAAGACGGACTGACCAAGACCACCCCGGGAGGGTCAACCTGGAGCAGGACATAGGTCTCCCGGAGGTTGACGGTGAGCTGGCGCAGGTTCTCTTCGGGCTCCGGGACGGGCTCCTCGGCCCGTCGGCGAGCGGTCACGTCGCGGCCGACGATCACCAGGTTTTCCACCTCGCCCCCGGAGCCAGGGGCCGCATAGAGGTGGAACTCGATGTCTCGATCTTCCCGGGAATGAACGTAGAAGACCGGCAGTCCGGTCTGGACGACGTCCTCGACGCGGCGGCGGTGCGTCCGGGCCAGACCGGACGGGATCAAATCGACGAACCCGGCGCCGATCATTTCCTCCACGCCCAGGCCCATCAAGGCCGCGGCGGGGCGGTTGGCCTCGAGGACGACGCCGTCTTGGTCCGTCAGCCACAGGGCGTCCGGATGCGCGTCGATGAGCCGCCCCAGCCGGGTCAGGCGTTGCCGGAGCGAGGCCTCCGAAGACGAGCGAACCCCCTCCCCGGTCTCGTCCTCGGGCTGCGGCGACCGGAGCTTGACCAGGTTGTCGGCCGCGCTCTGCGGTGTGGTCTTTCGCTCGACCATGATCGGCCTCGTCTCCAGGGTACTCGTCCCGCCTAACGGCCGAAACGACGCAACATGACGATGCTGGCCCGGCCTCCTCCGGTGACCGGTATCCGCCGCCGGCCCTGGGCGAGGGCCCCCTTGATGGTCACCGGGCCGCGGAAGATGAGGGCCTCCAGTTTGCGCAAGGAGAGGTTGTAGAACAGCTTGCCCGTCAGGTCGACGTCCAGGCGCAACCCGCCGGGCAGGGGCAAGGTCAGGACCATGTTGGCCGCGATGGTGGCCACCTGGTGGCCGGCCTGGCTGGTGATGGTCTTGCTCCATCGGCAACGGACCGTGCCCCGAGCCGCGGGCGGCAGGTCCATGAACCGCCTGAGCGTCTGTTCGGTCAGCACCCAGCGGTCTCCGACCCCCACCGGCTGGTCGGACAGGGCCAGCCGGGCGGCGAGTTCGTCCGACAGCTCCTGCCGCACCGGGCCCGGCACGGCGCCCCCGGGCCAGGAGACGAACGTCTTTCGCCCCTGCCGGGTCAGCACCAGGAGCTTGCCCTGGTACCACTTGGTCTTTTTCCGGCCCTCCTCGACCTCATAGGAGACGAAGTACTTGCGCTTGACCCGGGACGCTCCGCCCTGGGGATCCACGGCCATGACGATTTGCCCGTAGCGTTCGAAGGTTTTGAAGGACAGCTTTTTGACTTGGGGCCGCCCCCCGGCCGTGAAGCTCATCCGGGCGTCTATGCTAAGGGAAAAGACACTGATGTATTTCTCGCCGACCTGGAAGCGATCGGCCAGGACCATCTTGCCGCCCGTGACCCCCGCCGGAGGCCGAACGGTGGTCGGCCCCGGAGGTGGTGTCGGTCGAGTCGGCTGGGGCCGAGTCGGTTTGGCGCCGGACTCCGGCCACTTGAGCAGACCTTTTTGCGCCCCGGCCCACAGGGCCCCACCCAACACGAGAAGCGTCGTAAAAACCGCGATCCGGCGCATCTTTTTTCCTCCCGGATGGTTGCTTCCTCATTAAAAGCGTAACGCGTGGTCTCGGGTAGGTCAAGCCGTCCGCGGCCCCACCGGCCCGCCCCGTCGCTTTCCGGGTGCGGGACGCTTGCGGGCCGTGATCAGGAAACCGGTGTGGCCGACCATCTGCTGCCGGGGTCTGACCGAGGGGCCTCTCAGGTGCCAGTAGCGCTGGAAGGACTCCTGGACCTCGACCTCCCCGAAGCGGTTCTCTTCCCGGAGGGCGTCGACCAGGGTCTTGACCTGGAGCACGGTCGGCAGCCAACTGGCGACGACGCCGCCCGGCTTGAGGCACCGCCAGATGTGGTGGCGCATCCCCCACGGCTCGGGCACGTCGGTGATGACCCGGTCCACGCGGCGCTGGTGGACGCCCTGGGCGGCGTCGGCCTGGATGAGCACGTAATTCTTGGTCTCGCCCAGAAAGCGGCGCACGTTCCGGGCCGCTTCCCGGGCGTGATCGGGCCTGATCTCGTAGGCGTAGACCCGGCCCCGCTTGCCCACGGCCCGCAGCAGGAAGACGGAGAGTCCGCCCACGCCGGCGCCGATCTCGACCACCCGGGCCCCGGGGAAGACATCGGCGTAGACCAGGATCATCCCGGCGTCCTTGGGATAGATGATCGTCGCCTCCCGGCGCATGTTCATCACCCGCTGGGCCAGGGTGGGGGGGTAGAGGCGGTGGGTGCGGTGCTCGGAGGTGGTGATGGCCGACCCCTCGGTCAGGCCGATGATCGAATCGTGGGCGATGTTTTCGCCCATGATCCGCGAGGCGCCGCCCTGGCTCAAACGGATCAGCCGCTGCCGGTCCTTGCGGTCGATGAGCAGGACGAAGTCGCCGGCCTGGAAGGCCATGCTCAGAGCCCCCGCAGGAACTCGGCCACGGCCGCGCTCACCTCGTCGGGCCGCTCGACCATGGCCAGGTGTCCCGCGCCGGGGATGACCTGGAACTTGGCGTGGGTGATGTTGTCGGCCAGGTATTGGCCGTACTTGACCGGGGTCAGCCTGTCCCCCTCGCCGGTCAGGACCAGGGTCGGGACCTTGACCTCGCCCAGGCGATCGCCGGCGTCAAAGGTATTGCAGGCCGTGAAATCCCCGAGCAGGGTCCGCGGCCCGGCGGCCTTCATCTGTTCGAGGCCCAGGGCCTTTTCCCGGGGCGAGACGCTTGGGCCGTAGGCGAAGTCGACGATCATGGTCACCGTGTCACTGAACCGGTCCACCAGACCGTCCAGGATGGCCGGCAGGACCCGCAGCTTGGCCCCCGTCCCCATCAGTATCAGCCCGGTGAGGAGGTCCGGCCGCTCCAGGGCCACGGTCACGGCCACGGCCCCGCCCAGCGAGTGGCCGAGAAGGGCGGCCGGAGTGGCGCCGGACTTGTCGAGCTGGGCGGCGACCCAACTGGCGTAAGCGTCGACCCGGTCCAGACCGGGCCCCGGCGTGTCGCCGTGTCCGGGCAGTTCCAGGGCGCAGACGTTGAACTCCTGGTCCAGGTCCCGGCGCTGGCAATTGAACAGTTCGGCCCGGCCGCCGGCGCCGTGAATCAGGAAGATGGTCGGCCGCTCCGGCAAGTATCCTTTGGGTCCCCAGTGTCCGAATAGGTCCGTCACGATGTCCGCTCCGGTCGAGGTTTTTCGTTGAATAATCAGATTAGCATATTTCTCCCGGCAGGGACAATCAGGGGACGGGGCGAGGGGACGGGCCCGGCGGCTCCCGCCCGGCGGACTGCGATCGTCGGACGCCGGGTCCCCCTCGGCCGCCGCGTTTCATCCGCCGGACAACCGCCAGTGCCGTCGATCGGCCCAAAAAAGTGGCCCCGGCCGAGGCCAGGGTGCTATTCTTGAATCAGGGAGAGGTGCCTTGAGGACGGCGATGAAAACGTTCTTTCGCTTGACCACGGTGATCCTGTGGGGGCTGGCCGCCGCGTTGACGCCGGCCGCGGCCGCGGCGCTGTCACCGGGGATGGCG
>JAHJDS010000534.1 GCA_018812395.1 Pseudomonadota bacterium | reverse complement strand
CCGACAAAGGCGCCGCCGCAGATGAACAGGATGTTGGAGGTGTCGATCTTGACGAATTCCTGCTGGGGGTGCTTGCGGCCGCCCTTGGGTGGCACCGAGGCCATGGTCCCTTCGATGATCTTGAGCAGGGCCTGCTGGACACCCTCGCCGGAGACGTCGCGGGTGATGGAGGGATTGTCCGATTTGCGGGCGATCTTGTCGATCTCGTCGATGTAGACGATGCCGCGCTGGGCCCGTTCGATATCGTAGTCGGCCGCCTGGAGGAGGTTGAGAATGATGTTCTCGACGTCCTCGCCGACATAGCCGGCCTCGGTCAGGGTGGTGGCGTCGGCGATGGTGAAGGGCACGTTCAGGACGCGGGCCAGGGTCTGGGCCAAAAGGGTTTTGCCGCAACCGGTGGGACCGACGAGCAGGATGTTTGACTTCTGGATCTCGACGCCGTTCAGGTCGACCTTGGTCTCGATGCGCTTGTAATGGTTGTGCACGGCCACGGACAGAACCTTCTTGGCCGGGTCCTGATCGATGACGTAGTCGTCGAGTTGGGTCTTGATTTCCTTGGGCTTGGGGATGGACAGTTGGGCCTCGGCCTCGTCCTTCTCGTACTCCTCGGCGATGATCTCGTTGCACAGTTCGATGCACTCGTCGCAGATGTAGACCGACGGTCCGGCGATGAGCTTCTTGACTTCATCCTGGCTCTTGCCGCAAAAGGAGCAGACCAGGTCCGAGGTTTTGCCGTTTCCCTTCTTGGTCATGAGGACTTCTCCCCTGGGGCCTTTGTCGCGGTGGCTTTTTTCTTGTCGTCTTTCGTCTCGACGGGTTTACGTTCGTAGATGACCTCGTCGATGATGCCGTATTCCTTGGCCTCCTCGCCGTTCATGAAGAAATCCCGCTCGGTGTCGGCCGAGATCCTTTCGATGGGCTGACCGGTGTGCTTGGCCAGGATTTCGTCCAACTCGTGGCGCATCCGCAGGATTTCCCTGGCGTGGATTTCGATGTCCGAGGCCTGGCCCTGAAAACCCCCCAGGGGCTGATGGATCAGGATTCTGGAGTGGGGCAGGGCGAACCGTTTGCCGGGCGCCCCGGCGGCCAGCAGTTCGGCCCCCATGGACATGGCCTGGCCCAGGCACAGGGTCGACACCGGGCTCTGGATGTACTGCATGGTGTCGTAAATGGCCAGGCCGGCGGTGACCGAGCCGCCGGGCGAGTTGATGTAGAAGTGGATATCCTTGTCCGGCTCCTCGGATTCGAGGAACAGCATCTGGGCGATGATCAGCGAGGCGGCGTGGTCCTCGACGGCCGAGCCCAGGAAGACGATCCTGTCCTTGAGGAGCCGGGAGTAGATGTCATAGGCGCGCTCGCCGCGGCCCGTTTGCTCGATGACGATCGGGATAAGGTTCATTGAGATTCCCTATATGGTTGCAGGGGGCGTGGTCAGACCCGCGTCCCCCTGGTGAAAAACGACCGGATCCAGGGGCCTGGAGGTTGATGACGGGGATCAACTCCGACCCGGCCGCCCTGGGCGGCCCTGTCAGGCGTCGGTCTTCTCCTCGACCGGCCCCCTGGTCCCAAGTTTGCCTCCACTTTTCTCGTCGGCCGCCTTCGCGGCCTCACTATCAGAAATATTAGCACCTGAGGTCAGGAATTTCAAGGTCTTTCGGTCTACGATTCGGGTGCGCAAGCCATCCAACAACTGGTTTTTGGTATAAATTTCCCGCAGCAGGGCCACCGACTGATCGTAGCGAGCGGCCATTTTCTCCAGTTCCCCGGTCTCGTCCTCCGGGGTGGCCGTGATATTGTTCTGCGCGGCGATATGGGCCAGGAGGAGCTGATCCTTGAGCTTGGCCTCGGCGGTGGGGCGAAACTCCTGGCGCAGATTGTCCTCGTTGAACCCGGCCGCCCGGGGGTCGGCGCCGGCCTGGGCCAGGCGTTGTTTGATCGAGTCGATCATGGTCTCGATCTCGGCCGTGACCAGGGAGGGGGGCAGTTCGAACTCCACCCGCTGGTGGAGCTTGTCCAGGACCGTCCGGCGGACCTCGTCCTCGGCCTTTTGCCGTTCCCTTTCCCGCAGGTCCTCTGCAATCTTCTCCCGCAGGGCCTCCAGGGTGTCGGCCTCGACCGGCAATGACTTGGCCAGATCGTCGTCCAGGGGGGGCAGGATCTTTTGTCGGATATCGACCACGGTGATCTCGAACACGGCCCTCTTGCCGGCCAGGCGAGGCTCGGGGTGGTCCTCGGGAAAGTCGACCTCCACGGACGACGCCTGATTCCGGGCGGCCCCGACCAGTTTGGCCTCGACCGTCTCGTTGAACCGTCCGGCGCCCACCTCGAGGTCGTGGTTTTCCACCTGGCCGCCCTCGAGGGCCTGGCCGTCGACCAGAATCCGGTAATTGATCGTGACCCAATCACCCGCCCGGACGGGCCGGTCCTCGTCGAGAGGGGCCAGGCTGGCCTGGGAGTCGCGCAGCCGCTCGATCTGCTCGTCGACCATTGCTTCGGAGACCTTGACCTCGGGCGGCTCGACGTCCAGCCCGGAGAGGTCCTCGAGGTCGATGGGCGGCTTGACCTCGATCCGGGCGGTGTAGGAGAAATCCTGACCGGGCTCGAAATGCTGCTCCTCGATGGTCGGTTGGACCACGGGCTCGAGATCCCGGTCCTTGATGGCCGCGGGCCATGACTCGTTGATCAGCCGGGAGGCCACGTCCTGATTGATCCGGGGCCCGTACTGGCGCTCGAGCACGAACCGGGGCGCCTTACCGGGCCGAAAGCCCTTGATTTTGACGTTTCGGGCCAGTTGGCGATAGGTCTTGGCCAGCTCCTTTTCCACCTCGGCCTGGGGCAGCGTCACGGACAGACGCTTGACCACGGCCGAGACGTCCTCGATTATGACCTCTTTGGGTTCCATATCATCCTCGATCAAGGCCGGTCTTTGTCCCGGCCGGTGGTTCATTTCCGGGGATTAATACCGAAAAGGTCTTTTATCATTGGCGGCCTCGAAAGGCAAGTTCAGGGGTCATTTTTTATTCGTCCCGGCCGGTCCGCCGGCGGGCTGCGCCCGAACCTGCCAGGACAATTCCGCGGTTGGTCCCGCGGCCATTAATCGGGCGCCAACCGCCATCAGGCCCTCCGGACGGCCTCACCGGCCCCATCTATGGTACACTGCGGCCATGCATCCGGTCCTGTTCCAGATCGG
Source organism: Pseudomonadota bacterium (assembly GCA_018812395.1). Taxonomy (GTDB): domain Bacteria; phylum Desulfobacterota; class Desulfarculia; order Desulfarculales; family JAHJDS01; genus JAHJDS01. The sequence continues at coordinate 3,397 of JAHJDS010000534.1, read as the reverse complement.
CCCGGTGAGGATCGGCGCCTACGCCGTTCTGCTGGGGGTCGGCCTCATCCTGGGCCTGGTTTTAGTCCGGTCCCTGGCCCGGCGTGACGACCTGCCCGGAGGCCGGGTGGTCGATCTGGCGGTATTGATCGTCCTGGGGGCGCTCGTCGGCGCTCGCCTGGGACACGTCCTGACCCATCTGCCCGCCTATTTGGCCCGGCCCCCGGCCATGCTCTACCTGGGGGACGGCGGCTTTTCGTTTTACGGCGGGGTGATCGGCGGTCTGGGTGTCGGCCTCATTTTAGCCCCAAGGGTCTTTGGGCTGCCGGTCTGGCGGACGGCCGATCTGTTCGCCCCGGCCCTGGTCCTGGCGGCCTATTTCGGCCGGCTGGGGAGCTTGGCCGCCGGGTGGTGCTGGGGCCTGCCGGCCAGGGTGCCCTGGGCGATGTCCTTCCCCGCCAAATCCCTGGTCTTCAAGACCTACCATGACCTGTATCAGACCTGGGGTCTGTGGTTTTCGGCTCTTCGGCCGGAGCTGGGCGCCTGGGCCGCGGCCGTCCATCCGGCCGGACCGGTCTGGGGCCCGGCCACGCCCGACCAGATCGCCCCGGCCCTGGCCGCCACCGCGGCCCAGGCCCAGGCCCTGGCCGCTCAGGCCCTGTCGTATCTGGCCCCGGACGCCGCCGGACGATATCTCAAGACCGTGCCGCTGTACCCGACCCAGGTCTATCTGGCCTTGGGGCTGTTCGTGATCTTTGTCTTGAGTCTGTGGCTGCTGGGGCGCCGCCGGTTTTACGGTCAGGTCTGGTGGACCGTCGGCCTGTGTTTCGCCGTTTTGAAGGCCCTGGTCGAGCCCTGGCGGGGCGACGTCCATCTCGAACCGGACGTGCTGGGTCTGTTGAGCCGGACCCAGGCGTGGTCGCTGGCCCTGGGGTCGATTTCCATATGGATGCTCATCATTTTGTGGCGCCGGGGTCGCCGACGGGCCCCGGGCCTTGGCGGGCGGCTCCTTCAGTCCGAGCGCGGCCTGAAAACATTCTGAGGTCCGCGGCCCGGAACGGAAAAATCCCCGGGTCGCCTGGACGACCCGGGAGGGGAGGGAAGGGAGGAGTGGTCAGCGGCCCTGGGGCCGCCGACGGTATTGCTGGAGCAACGAGCGGGGCGCGATGCGCCCCGGACGGAGACCGCTGGAGGTTCGAGGCTCGAGCTGGGGGAAGGCGGCGAAGTGGACCACCGTGTTCAGGGCGAACAGGGCGTGGGCCCTCAGGCCGTCTCGGGCGGCCCGGCGGTTCCAGCCCAGGCCCAGGCCCTTGACCACTGCTTTCCAGGAATAATCCAGGCCGCGGAGCATCCGGCGAACCTCTAGGGGGCCGGCCAGTTCCGGGCCCTTGGCCGAGCCGCCCACCGCGTCCAGGGCGTAGGAGCGGACCAGCTTGGGCCACATCCGGGCGAACAGCTCGGGGTGACCGAAGATGTCGGCCGCCAGGAAGCGACCCTTGACCACAATGACCACGCCGACCAGGTTGGGATATTTTTTGGGCAAAGAATTCAGCCGGCCCAGATACCGCTTGATCTTTTGTTTGACCTTGGGGTCCTGGTAGGCCGCCTGCAGGGTGGCCGTCCGGGGGGCGGCGCCGACTCGGCGGTTGACCTTGGCCACGTTTTCCCAGACCTTGCCCTGGGTCGCCCGGGCGTAGGCCAGGCTCCGCACCTTCTGGGGCGCGGCCCGGTCGAGGCTCGAGAATTTCCGGCTGACGTGGCGCCAGCGCCGCTTCTCGACGCAGTAGACCGGTATTACGAGGGTGGTCCGCGGCGGGATGAGGACGTCTTGGCCCACCATCCGGTCCTGCTTGGCGCCGACGATCATTTCCCCGGCCATGATGAACACGGCTTGGTGGCCCTTGTTGTGGGCGGTCAGACTGCGGACCCGGGCCCGCTTGTGCTCGGTGATGACCAGGAGGCCGCTCTTCATGGCCTGGTCCAGGGTCAGGACGTCCAAGGGGCGGACCTTGCCCCGGGCCAGGATGGGAAAGACCGTCAGCCGGCCCACCTCGACGCCCGGGGCGACGCTGATGGGCAGAAATGGCGCCTCCAAAAGGGGCGCGGGGATCATGGATCGGGCTCCGGCCAGGGTCAGGGCGCTCAGGCTGAAAACCAGGCCCAACGCCAGGCCCCAGGCCAGGCGGCACAACAGGCGTCTTTTCATGGAATCCTCCTCGGGTGGGTTGGCTACTCATTTGACCAGGGGCCGAGGTAACGGGTTCCCGCGAGGAGGGGTTTTTTCATCCATCCATATATTTGTTGGAAATTACGGGTAAATCTTGGCCGGCGATCCCTCGCCGACAACGGCCGGGGGGTGGTCGATCCGCCGGATGGAACGGGGCCGGTCTCACCGGGTCCTGGGCGCGGGGCTCGTGACCAGGATCCTGATCGGCTCCTGGTTTCGGTCCAAACGCCGGACGCCGTGGCGTTTGAGACCGTCGAGGCGGATGAGGAAGACCTTCCGTTGCGGCCGGGGAATGACCACCTTCAAAACGATCCCCTCCGAAGTGCGCTGATCGGGCTTGATGACCCGACCGTGGTAGCGCTCGACCAGGGACAAGACCATGGCCAGATTCTGAGGCAGGGCGGCCCGGCGATCGGCCGGGGTTCGGAGGACGGCCTTTGGCCGGATCCGGTCGCCAGGGGCCTGCCTGACTTGGGCGGCGGGCGGCCGGGACCGGCGGGCGACCCGGATGTACCCGGCCGGCGGCGGCGGGGCGGGTTTCTGTCTGGCCGGGAGCGCTCTTTCGGGTCGGCCCCGGGGGGTGGATGTCCTGGGTTTGACCGATCTCTCCGCGGCCTTGGGCGGTGGAACGGTTTTTTTGACCAGGCGTCCCGCGGGTTCGGGGCTCGGCCGGACCGCGGGCCGGTGGAACCGACTGGTCGTTTTGCGTCGGACCAGGGTCGATCGGGTCGGCCGGGGCGGCGGCGTCTTGCGGACCATGTAGGGCATGATCGTTTTGAGCGTGGTCTTCTTGGTCGGGGTCGGAGGCGTGCCCTCGCTGGACCGGCGGGCCGGTCGGCCGCCGAACGTCCGCCGCCCGGGGGCCTTGGCGACCCTGACGCCCCGCGTCTTGCCGGTTTCCGGGGACGGCTTGACCTTGTCGTCCGCGGGCTTGGCTCCGGTCCGGGACACGTCGGCCCGCCGGGTGATCGTCGGCTTCGGCGGAGGAGGCCCGGCCGGGGTGGCCACTTTGCTGGCCCGTCTCAAGGCCGGGTCGGACAGGATCTGAGGGAAGAACCCGATCACCGCCACCACCAGTCCGGCGGCGACCACCGCCCCCACGGCCATGGGCAACGGCCGCAGGCTCAGCCACTGCCGAAGGCGGTCGGCCGGACGGGGCCTGGTTTCCTTGATCCGGGCCAGGATCTTGGG
>JAHJDS010000533.1 GCA_018812395.1 Pseudomonadota bacterium | reverse complement strand
TGGGAGGGCCGGCCGGCCACGTTAAACCTAGTTACCGACATAACTGAGCACAGGAAGGTGGAAAGACAATTGAGGATCATGGAAAGCGCTATTGCCTCATCAATAAATGCCATTGGAATTACAGATTTTCAAGCTAAAGTGATATACGTGAACGATTCCCTGGTAAAGATGTGGGGATTTGATAGCTCGGACGAGATACTTGGTAGATTCTTGCCGGAATTTTGGGAGGGAGAGGGGATTTATAATACCATTGAATCTCTACATGAACAGAGAGGGGTTGTCGGAGAAGATATAGGAAAAAGAAAAGACGGTTCTTTGTTTACTACACAATTTAGTGCCAGTATGATCAAGGATGATGCTGGCAACCCATTATATATGCTCGGTTCCTTTGTTGACGTTACCGACCACAAGCAACGAGAAGAGGATTTAAGGTCCAGCGAGGAACGTTTCCGTAGCGTTTACGAAACAGCACCATTGGCTTTCATCATTTGGGATCGAGACACCAAAGTCATCGATTGGAATGAGAAGGCGGAAGAGCTTTTCGGTTGGTCCAAGAAAGAGGCAGTTGGCCGTAGCTTTTTTGAGTTTATTATTCCCGATAAGGATCGACCTCACGTTGAAGCCGTGGTAGCCAGCCTTCTAAACGGTGAACTTCCCAGCCACTCCACCAACAACAATCTAACCAAAGACGCTAAAGTAATCACTTGTCAATGGAATAACTCCATTCTCCATGATGAACAGGGCAATGTAACAGGAGCCATATCGCTGGCTCTTGACATCACCGAGCGCAAGCGGGCCGAGGAGGCGCTCAGGGCCAGCGAGGAGAGGTACCGCGCCCTGGCGGACAATTTGCCCGTCGGCCTATTTCGCAACACCCCCGGCCGGAAAGGGAGGTTCCTGGTCGCCAATAGGGCCATCGCGAGGATGTTCGGATTCGACTCGGTGGAGTCGTTCATACAGACGTCCGTAGCAGATTTGTATGCTGATCCCAAGCAGCGCCAAACCTTTTCCGACAAGATCATTTCGGCTGGGAGTGTGGCCAATCAGGAGCTGTTGCTAAGGAAAAATGACGGCGGTCATTTCTGGGGCTCGGTCACGGCCGACGCGATTCGGAGTGAGTCGGGAGAGATTGAATGCTTCGAGGGAATCATTGAGGACATAACTGAGCGTAAGCTGGCAGAGGAGGAGACCCGGAAACTAGTGGCTATAGTCAGACACAGCAGTGAGCTTGTCAATCTCGCTTCTATGGATGGCATGATGATCTTTATCAATGAGGCTGGCGGACGGATGCTCGGTATAGACCCTGATAAAGTCGAACGAGTAAACATCATGGAGGTCATCCCAGATCACTTGATAGAACTGGTGGAAAATGAACTCCTGCCAACCCTGATCAGTGGGGACACATGGGAAGGTGATCTTCAATACCGCAACCTGTTAACTGGCAAACTCACCGATGTTCATGCTATTGCATTCACCGTTAAAGATCCTGGCACTGGAGAACCAATATTCTTGGCAAACGTCTCACTAGACATAACCGTGCGGAAGCGGGCCGAGGAGGCCGTGCGGTCAAGCGAGGAGCGGTATCGCCATCTGGTCGAGAACAGCTTTGACGGCATCTTCATCCAAAAGGGCGCGAAAATAATCTTCGCCAATCAACAGCTATACGGGATGCTCGGCTACGAGCCGGGCGAACTCGATGGTCTGGATCACTGGCTCGTCTATAATCCGGAGTATCAGGAGCTGACCAGGAGCCGCGCCCAGGCGCGCCTTCGCGGTGAGCTTCCCCCCTCCCGCTACGAGGTCAAGCTCCAGCGCAAAGACGGCACATCCTTTGACGGAGAAGTCAGCGCCCGGGCGTTCACGATCGATGGCGAACTGGGCATTCAGGTCTGGGTGCGCGACATCACCGAGCGCAAGCGGGTCGAGGAAGCTCTTAAAGAAAATGAGCGCTGGTTAAAGACCATTCTGGATAGCATCCAAGCGGCGGTGATCGTTCATGGTCCAGACACCGGGTTAGTCCTGGTCAATCCCAAGGCCCGGGAACTTCTAGGACAGACAGAGAAGCTATTGATTGAGAAAGATGCCCATGATCCTGAATGGAGGTTTACTCGCGAAGATGGTACGCCTTTGCGGATAGACGAATACCCGGTCAACCGGGTGTTGGCCAAATCAGGACCTTTGCGCGACTATGTGGGTGGTATCGTCCGACCTGACAATCAAGAAACAACCTGGGTAACTCTCAATGCCGATCCGATTTTTGACGACCAGGGCAATATCTCCCAAGTTATTGTCACCTTCATGGACATCACAGACCGCAAGAAAGCAGAGGATGAGCTAAGGGTAGAAAAGGAGAGGTTCCAGGTCCTGAACGATGAATCACCGCTCGGGATTTCTCTTGTCGGCCCAGACGGCCGCTATGAATATGTCAACCCTAGTTTTGTCCAGATGTTCGGCTACGATTTGGATGACGTCCCTGAGGGCCGGGAGTGGTTTCGTCGAGCATATCCCGATTCGGACTACCGGCGTCATGTTGTCTCGACCTGGCTCGAAGATAGAGAGATGGCGGAGGTTGGCGAGGCGAGGCCGCGCACCTTCACTGTCACCTGTAAAGACGGGTCTGAAAAGGAGGTCCATTTTAGACCAGTCAGCCTTGAAGAAGGAAGTCAACTGGTCATTTACGAAGATATAACTGAACGCAAGCGGGCAGAGCAAAGACTGATAGATTCGGAGAAGCGATATCGCGATCTATTCAACAACGTCAACGACTTTATCTTCACCCACGATATGGAGGGGCGCTTTCTAACGGTGAACCCGGTCTCAGCCAGAATCGTCGGCTATCTCCCGGAGGAAATGACGGGCCGGCCGATTGGCGACTTCATGCTTCCCCAACACCGGCAGGCTTTCCAAGCCGAGTACTTGCCGGAGATCAAACGCCAAAGGGTTTTTAACGGCGTGTCTATATACCTGGCTAAAGACGGAACGCGACGCTATATCGAGTATCGCAATAACTTGGTCCAACCCGAAGGACAAGAGCCTTATGTCAGCGGTGTGGGTCGAGATGTCACCGACCGTGTCCTGGCCGAACGAGACCTCAAGGAAATGGAGGCCCGACTGGCGCACGCCCAGAAAATGGAGGCCGTGGGCAC
>JAHJDS010000532.1 GCA_018812395.1 Pseudomonadota bacterium | reverse complement strand
TCGGGCGGGTGGTCGTCGGGCGGGGCGAACAGGCATTCCACCTTTATTCGGGGGTCGATCTCGCGCGCGAAGTTTTCGAACTCTGACCGGTGCATGGCCTGACAAGCATATTCGCCCAGGCCTCGGTCCAGCCGGGCCGTCTGGGACGGGCACGAGGCGACCTCGATGATGACCTCGTTTTCCTTCTCCTGGATGTCATAGCCGACGATGATCGTCCAGGGGAACAGCCGCAGGGCCCGGACATAGGCGGACAGACCGCCCCCTTCCAGGCCGTACCGCTTTTTCAGGTCCCGGGCGGCCAGTTGGGCGGTCTTGCCCCAGACCAGGGCGTTGACGGCGTCGGCCTCGGCCGAGCCGTGCCGCTGCTCGAGGTTGATGTACCAGAAGGCGTCCATGACCCGGTAGTTGTGCATCAGGAACTCGACGTAGTTGACCAGGTCGTCCTTGCTCAGGTCCGAAAAATCCATCCCTGCCTCCTGCCCGCTGACGGGGGTGACGGCCTCGGGCCAACGAGGCCTTTTTCTTTGGTGTTGACCCTGACCATTGTCCGTAACCGGGCCGTGGGGATCAAGTAAAAAGCGGCGGACCCCGGCCATTTGGTCGGCGCCGGGGACCGCCAAGAGGAAAAAGCCTGGTGTCTATTCGTCAGGTTAAATCAAGATTGTCAGGGTGACGAACGGCAGGCCGGGCATCTGACCGCCGGATGGCCGAGCGCCGGCCCGGGCTGGTGCCTCAGTCAGCCAAGGGAGATGAGAGATATGTTGATTCGTGCGTATACTAAGGATTATCCACATATCAGAGGGCTCTTGTGTGAAGACATTTGTCGGACCCTCCGTGATGGATATCGGAAGTTCTGTTCTCCCGCATATCTCACTTCAGCCCCGCCCGGCGCAGGTCGTCCAGGATACGTTTCAGGACCTTGGGGTCCTGATAGAAATCGGTCATGGCATAGGTCTGCAGGGTCAGCTCGGGATTCACTTTTTTGGCCTTATCCACCTGCCGGCGGGCCTCCTCTTCCTGGCCGAGACGGGCGTGGACCAGGGCCAGGCCGGCGTACCCCCAGTGCCTGTCCGGCGCCCGGGCGACCAACTCTCTGAAAACCTCCCGGGCGAGGTCGTATTGTTCGGTCTGGAGGTAGGCCAGGCCCAGATGGACCAGGTGCCAGTAAGGATAATGGGGATGGAGCCGCATGGCCTTCTTTATAAGCAAGATGGTCTGGTCATACTGTCCGGTGTAGTACTTGGTGTGAGCCAGCATGGCGTGGGCCATGGCGTTGTTCGGGTCCAGGGCCACGGCCCGTTCTCCGTAGTCGACCGCTTGGTCATGCCGCCACTGCACTAATGAAAGGTATCCCATGGCCGTCAGGGCGACGGAGTCGGCGTCATCGATGGCCAGGGCCTGTTGGACCAGTCGCTCCGCCTCCCCGAGGGACTTAAGCGGGGACTGGCTAAATCCCTGCCGGACGTCTTCGATGTAGCACATGGCCTTCATGGTCAGGGCGGTGACGTATCCGGAGTCGAGTTCGAGGGCTTGGTCCACCAGCCTTCTGGCGGTGGCTAAGCCCTCCCGGGTGAATCCTTCGGCCAGGCCGATGGCCTGGACGCAAAGTCCCCAGGCCTCGAGGTTTCTTGTAGACTTATGCTGGACGCGAGTCTGCTCGCCGCTGGTCAACTGGACCTGCAGGGCCAAGACGATCTCCAGGGTGATCTCGTCCTGCAGGGCGAAGATGTCCCGGATGTACCGGTCGTACCGGTCGGCCCAAAGGTGATGCCCCGTGGCCGCGTCGATCAACTGGGCCGTGACCCGCACCCGGTCACCGGCCCGCTGGACGCTGCCCTCCAGGACGTACCTCACCCCCAGATCCCGGCCCACCTCCTGGACCTTGACGTGTTTCCCCTTGTAGGTGAAGGTCGAGTTGCGGGCGATGACCAGCATGTCGGGAATCCTGGACAGGGCGGTGATGATGCTCTCGGACATGCCGTCGCCCAGATAATCATTCTCAGGGTCTCGGCCCAGGCTTTCAAAGGGCAGCACGGCGACGGACGGCCTCTCGGTCCGGCGAAGATCCGTGGTGGTCGCCTGGCCTGGCTTGTCCGGCCCGGGGTAAGCGGCGTCCGTGGTTTCCCGGATTCCCACCCGATAAACCCGGACCGGCTCGGCGATGTTTTTGACGCCGTGCTCGCCCAGGTATTCGAACCCGAAGGCCAGCTTGCCCTTGACCTGGTCGTAGACCGAGCGGGAGACGCACACCCCGCCCGGCTCGGCGATTCCCTCGATCCTCGCGGCGACGTTGACCCCATCGCCGTAGATTCGCTCACCCTCGGCGATCACGTCGCCCAAATTGATCCCGATCCGCCACGCCATCCGGCGTTCCTCGGGAAGGTCGGCATTCTGGACCCGTAGCTCCTCCTGGACTTCTACGACGCACTGGACGGCGTTGACCGCGCTGGTGAACTCGGCCAGGAGGTTGTCGCCCGGGGAGTCCACCACCCGGCCGTGGTGCAGGTCCACCAGGCGGGAGATAATCCGGCGGTGTGCGGTGAGGCGTCTGACCGTGGCCGCCTCGTCATCGGCCATGAGACGGGAGTAGCCTTTGACGTCGGCGCTCATGATGGCCGTCAGCTTCCGCGTGACGCCTGGTTCGGTCATGGGCCGGCCTCCATGTCTTTTATTTAATCCAGATCGATCGATTTAAGGATTGGCCACAACACGGCGGCCGCGGTCAACTCGGTCCAGGGTGTAATTGTGAAGAGAATTGAGTATCAGGGCGAGGGACAGGATGAACCCAACAAGACCCGCGCCGATGGAGCGCTGTTTCCGGTCAGCTGCTCAGCCGTTGTCGAATAATCTCTATCAAAAAAGTCTAGCCCGGCCCTATTATGCTGTCAATCAAATTGACCTGACGGTTCAGCACCAACGCCGGGTCGATCAGGCTGGATTCAGAATTCTTAGTCCAGGCCGGATCGGACCCGTTTTTTTTATATCAAGACAGGGCCGACGTCGCGGGCGGGCCCTCCAGGTTCCAATGTCAGCCCGATGTCCTGGCCTGCAGGAGTTCGACGAAGGCGTTCAGCTTGGTCTCGGTTTTCGAGGGGGAATAATTGCGCTCGTCGCTCATGTCCGCTTCCAAGTCGAGCAACGGAATGCCCCTGGCCCGCAGGGCGTCGCTCACCAGGCGGAACGAGGCGTTTTCGTGGTAACAGGCCGGCGTGGAGAAGTGAATCACTCCGTCCACGTCGTATTCCTCGGCGATATTTTGCAGGGCCTCGATCCGGCCGTCGGACGTCCCGACGTGGTGATTCTGAAGGGCCTTGAGGGCCAGGGCCTCGAAGGGGTTGTCCTCATCCAGTTCCGACCACCAGACCCGTGCCGCCTCGACCATGACCACGCTGACCTGGTTCGCTTTGAGAATTTTAAAGAAGTTGGTGGTCTGGACCGGGACCCAGGGGTACCACAGCACCCGATGGCTTTCCGGCCGGGCCGTGCCGGCCTCGATTCGCTCCTTGATCTCGTCGATGATCAGCCGGTGGATTTCCTCCCTGATCGGCGAGCCCCAGAACATGGCCCCGGCCAGGCCCAGTAAGCAGGCCTTGACTCCGTCGTAGGGAGCCGGTCCGGCCTTCATCAGCTCGTTCATCTGGACCAGGGACGACCGCGCCCGGTTGGACGACCCGATGGCCTCTTGCAGCCGGTCCATGTCCAGCTTTTGCCCGCTAACGTCTTCCAGCCTGGCGGCGATGCTCCGCAACTGGCCGGCGACGTACTTGATCGACGAATCGCTGATTTCGTGGGGCACATCGAACAGGATGCTTTCACCTTCAAAATGATCGGCCACGATCTCGTTGACCTTGGCCTTGCCGTGACAGTAGTAACTCGAGGTCAGATACAGATCGGCCCGGGGCAGGATGTCTTGGACCAAACACCCGATTATCAGGCGATGAAACGAACAGATGCTGCGGGAGTAGCCGTCGTTTTCGGCCGGCGTCATAAGCGAGGAGCCGCTGCCGACAATGACCTGAGGCAGGTTGTTGCAGGCGATCTCCAGGTCAAAGGGCACCACGTCAAAGGCCCAGATCAGCTCCATGGGAAAGGCGTACCCCGAGGCGTACACGGTGGTCGTGTCCGCGTCAAAGGCCCGACAGAACATGGACAGCAACTCTTTGACCAAGTACTCGAAACCCCGGGGCCGCTGCTGCAGCTTGTAGTCCACCAGGGTGATGATGTTCTGATAACTGCTGGGCATCATGTCCGCCCCCTGCTCCGGCCGGTCGCCTGCCTCTTGATTAGTTTTCATTCAAACCCGCCCCCGACCACTTCCAGAAAGGCATCGATCCTGGTCTTGAGGCGCTCTGCGTCTGACCAGAGATAATCGTTCTCCAGGACCAGCAGCGGCACCTGATTCGCTTTCAGAAAATCTTCCAATGGCGGCGTCTCGAACAGGCTGTAATCGCAGTAGGTCAGTCCGCTGTGGATCAGGCCGTCAATGGCGTACTCATCGATGAGTTGTCCCACCCGGTCGAGTCTGGCCCGTCGACCCGGCAGACGCCCGCAGGAGGGTCTGAGCAGATATCTCGTCGCCAGGTCAATGATCGGATCGGGACCCCCTTCGACCAGCGTGGTGTAGTGCTTGAGGCCGTGGCAGGTGTCGAACAGGACCACCGAGGCCCCGGCCGCCTCGATTGTCTGGAACAGAAACGGCCGGTCAATTAAGTTGCCCATGACCATGATTCTCGGGAGCTTGTCCGGCGAGGCGCCCGAAGCGGACGGCCGCTTAGCCATGTCTCGGGCTTTTCGGCGCGTCTCCGCCTTGGGACGGGTTGTCTCTTGCCAACACAGCCCCAGGAGGTCGCTGCCCTTGAAGGGAGCGGGAACTCGTTTCTGCAATTCGAACAAAGACAAAATCGATTCCCGCTGTTCATTCATGGCCGAGATGGCTTCCCGGAGGTTCTGGTCGGTAATGCTCTTCCCAAAGGCCTCTTCCAGCCTCGATTTCAAATCGACCAGTTTGGCGGCGAAATAGGTTATGCCGCCCTGGTCCACGTTCCGGGGCAGCTCCAGGAAATGGATGAACGGCGTCTCGACGTGAACGGACCAGAGGTCGTACAGCCGGCGCAGACCGTCACAGGAGTTGGTGAAGACCAGGCCGTCGAGGTCTTCCAGCCGGCCCCGGAGGCCGGAATCCAGAATATTTTTGAGATAGGGACAGAAATTGTGGACCAGGTGGGCGTCGGCCTCCTTGATCTTGGTCACCCGACCCTGAACCCTGACCGGCTCCAATCCGGCGGCCATGATCAATTCCTCGGGCACGTAAGGGCACAGCCAGCCGACTCGGGGACGGCCTGAATCAGTCTGTTCGTCGGTCATGGTCACTCCTGGCTGATCGGCAGCGCCTGATCCAATCGGGGGAGGCCCGTCCGGACCCGGTTCGTCGCCGCCGGTGACAATCCGGAACCCTTGACAGGGGGTACTTTGGCCAGTAGCATGAAATTAGTTAACCAGTCAACTAAAAAATTCTAGGAGGCAGCAGGTGGGAACCAAGGGGCAGGCCAGCCGGCAACGATTGGTAACCGCGGCCAGAAAGATGTTTCGACACCAGGGCTTCACCAAGACCAGCATCGACGACATCGCCCGGGCCGCCCGGCTCAACCGGGGAATCGTCTACTTCCACTTCAAGAACAAAGATGACCTGGCCGTGGCCGCCCTGGATCAGGCCCTGGAGAGCGAGTTCGAATTGCTTGAGGGTTTCATGGGTGATGAAACGAACGCCCTCACGAGGCTGGAGCTGATGATCGACGGCCTGGTCCGGTTCAACGCCGAGCGGGGCTGCCGGGGGGGGTGATTTTT
>JAHJDS010000531.1 GCA_018812395.1 Pseudomonadota bacterium | reverse complement strand
TTTTGAATACGACCTTCTAATTGACCAACCCCAGCTCCAGAAAGCATGGACGAAACTGACAAATTGATCAATCTTTTATCTTGTAATATTTTTGGAACATCTTCAACACTTCCGGAGAAATACCGGTGACCTTGCTTTCCATGTTTTTAAGGAGCCTGAAAAGAAGGAAATAGGCCAGGTCGGGGATATCATCCGTTCTCTCCCGAAGGGGCGGAATCTGAATGTTCAGGACATTGATTCGAAAAAACAGGTCTTGTCGAAACTTCCCACTTCCGACCAGCTCTTCAAGATCCTTGTTGGTGGCACAGATCAACCGAAAGTCCACATCTATCTTCCGCTTTCCACCCACTCGGTAGAAAGTTTTTTCCTGCAGCACCCTTAGCATCTTGGGTTGCATCTCCAGGGGAAGTTCGGCGATTTCATCGAGAAAAATGGTTCCATTGTGGGCCAGGCGAAACAAGCCGTCTTTCCCTTGTTTCACCGCCCCAGTGAAGGCCCCGGGGGCGTAACCGAAGAATTCCGACTCGAACAGGTGGTGGGGTATGGCCGAGCAGTTCACGCTCACGAAGCGGCCGGCCTTTCTGGGGCTGAGGTTGTGGATGGCCCGGGCCACTACCTCCTTGCCGCAACCGGTTTCACCCGTGATCAGCACGTTGGAGGAGGTTCTGGAAGCCATTTGAGCGAAGTCCCTGATTTCGGTGGTCCGCCGACTCCTCCCCACGATGTTGTAGCTGGCCGGAAATTTTGAAACTTGCGGTCCGGACCCGGAGGAGAAGTAATCTCCGATTCCGTTTGCGCCCAGACTCCCGACCAAGGCGTGCATCATTGAGTCAACGTCCTTGAACATGATTTTACTTATCGCCCCGACGACCTTTAAGCCGTCCATGATCGGAATTCTGGAAACGACCTTTTTCTGCCCATATACCTCCACGGTCACGCCGATCTCTGCTTTTCCGGTCTTGGCCACCTCATGAAGATTTGTGTCCGGAAATACCTTGGTCACATGCTTGCCGACCGCCTCATTAGCTTTGAGGCCAAAATACCGTTCCGTGGATTTGCTGATGTAAAGGATTATCCCTTCACGATCGACAACGGTGGAGCCTTCGTACCTGTTGTCGAGTAGGCCGCGTATGATGACTTTAGGTAAGACCGGCAACGATTGTTGGCCCATGGATTATCTCCGGCAAGCGGTTGAAACCATAATGGTTCCAAGGCGAGATGATAACATTGAAAACCGCCGTTTACCCAATCCCTCCCACCGGGGGGTCAACCACGGGCTGAAGCAAATGGCTTGCCAGCTTTGGGGGACAGAGTAAATTGCCTGTGGGCGGTGGGTAATTGATGACGAGCCCGCAGTGGGAGCGCACTCAAACTGGTCAGTTCATCTATCTGGTACCCCAGTGAGACCGTCCTCGCTATGAGCCGTCGCCTCTACCAACACCTTGCGGTTATTTTTGCATGGTTCCGGCGGCTTTTCAAGACCTTTACACCGACGGGCCGGTGGACAAATGACTCTGGACTTGACAACCCTGGGGGCGGTGGTAGCATCCGATGGTGAGCCTCAGTTCCATCTTGTACGCTGACACACTCACTTCGCCTCTGAACACGATCCTGATCGGGCCCCTGGCCGTCTGAGCCATGGGGTCCACCTCAGCCGCCTAGACGGCGGTATGATGTGAGGCCCAGAGGGAGGGATCCTTGGATTTCGATCTTACTGACGAACAGAGGCGACTCCAGAACAAGGCCCGCCAGTTCGCCCAAAATGAGCTGCTTCCCCATGCGACCCGATGGGACAGGAACGGAGAATTTCCGCGGGACCTTGTCCGCAAGATGGGCGAGGCCGGCCTCCTGGGCTCCACCGTACCCCGGGAATATGGCGGACTAGGGACCGATCGGGTGACCAACGGACTGATCGTCGAGGAGCTGGCCCGGGGTGACAGCAATTTAAGCCTGCTGGCCTATGGTACGCTTTACGAGATGCTTTCGTTAGCCTCCGAGGAATTGAAGAGAGAGTGGGCCCCCCTGGTAGCGAAGGGGGAGCGTTTCCTGGGGATTGCCCTCACTGAACCCCAATCCGGCTCAGATGCGGCCAATGTCCAGACCCGAGCCGAGCGTCGGGGCGACGTGTACTTGGCCAATGGCGTCAAAAACTGCGTCAGCATTTTGAACGCGGACGGCTGGACCATGCTGGCCCGCACCGGCACTCAGACCGGCCCCAGGGGAATCAGCATGTTCCTGCTGCACCGGGAAACGCCGGGTCTGATCATCTCGAGTCCAAAAAGCGATATGGGGGGGAGGGCCGTCCCCCGGGGGAGCCTCACCCTCGAGGACGCCCGAATCCCCGCGGCCCACCTGATGGGTCAAGAGAATCACGGGTTTTATTACATAATGGACACCTTTGATTATAATCGGGCCTTGATCGGCCTGATGTGCATAGGCGCGGCCCGCCAGAGCTTGGAGGAAACCATTCAATACGTCCAGGGTCGCCAATCATTCGGCCGCCCGATCAGCACGAACCAGGGGGTGTCGTTTCCCGTTGCCGAGGCAGAGACCTACCTGGAATTGGCCCGGAACCTATGCTTCAAGGTCCTGTGGCTGAGGGATAATGACCATCCTCATCGGAAGGAAACCGCCATGTGTAAATGGTGGGTCCCCCAGATATGCGTTGAGATCATTCATCAGTGCCTCCTCATCCACGGCCATTATGGGTACAGCCAGGACCTCCCGCTGGAGCAGCGTCTGAGGGATGTGCTGGGCTGGGAGATCGGGGATGGTACGGCTCAGATCCAGAAGTTGATCATCGCTCGTGAACTGATCGGAAAGGATTTTGTGGGTTAAAAGGATCGATCACTGGGGCATGTTAGGGATGCCTGACCACTTGATTCCAAGTGGGTCTACCCACACAAGGAATGAATGGCCTCTATTGACTTCTGCCAGCCCTTTATGATCAACAAAATATACCATTCCACATATTCCGATAGAATTTAGTTATGATAAACATATCTTGTCTACCTAAGGATCGCTGTAGCGAGTAGATATCTCTCATCGGCCAAGACTCCCTTGTCTAATTCGCCCTGTTCAGATATGGATCGGGACCCTGACCCAACCTCAATTGGGCCGGCGAAAGAGGCCGGTGGTCAATCCAATAGGCCCCGATACCAAGAAGGCCGCACGGCCCCAGGGGTTGTCGACCATCGGCCCCGGAGGCCGCGAATCATTCTGGGTTTGGCCTTATTCCTACCTGGACCGCTGCACCAGGGTCCGGTCGAAAAAGCCATCAGGCACTAACTCAAAGGGTGTCAATTTAATAGGGGTAAGTCGGTTGAACGTTGATGGCGGCGGTGCTATTATTATAATTATAGGGGATGGTTCGCAGCGGCAGAGCAAGCTTTTTCACAGAAGCGCCGAGAAATTGGCCTGACTCGGGGAGCAGGAGTTGTGTCGTGGGGACTGCGGCATAATGCCGGTTAATCTTCAAAGGGAGGTATATCGTGAAACGGTGGTTGATTCTGGGGTTGGCGGTGGGGTTACTGGTGGCCTTTACCGTACCGGCCGGGGCCAAGATGATCCTGCTGGGCACGAACCAGAACGGCGCCTTTTACGTCATCGACCGGGTATTCAATAAAGTGGGGGATTGCAGCGACGTGCCCACCCTGATCTTGATGCGAGGACTGAAAAAGACCCCATACGGGATGGTCAAGGCCGTGGCCCGTACGATGAGGGTCTGCTGCCAGGCCCGGACGTATCAGGTGGTGGCCTATAGTTACTTGGGTGCGGACCGCAAGCCGCTTTACACCCGAAAAATTCCGGAGGCCATGGCCAAAGTGATGAAGGCCAAGCCGGAGACGATGGGTTATATTCTGATCCAGAAGGTGTGCGCACCCGGTTTTCCCGGCAATTAGCGACGGGATGTCGGATTTTACTGTGCCAGGTCCAAAAACATTACAAACTTATTGTCACAAATATCGGACCGCCCCAGACCTTGATTGATCCAGGGCGGCCCGCCCCTTAGTGAGGTGGCCGCTAGGGGCTATTAAGGTAGCCTCTACGGACATCGAGTAAAATTCGGGGCCGTGACGTTTACGTCAGGGGATGACGGCCCCAGGACGTGACCGACCGGTCGGGACTTCACGCCCCACGAGTGGTCACCGTCAGCGAAAGTGGCATACGATGGGCGAGATAACCAAGTTAGAGGTCTTGACGTAGGGTCGCGGTCCCCGGTATCTGGCTTTGCGTGATAAAAATCGTATGCCCTTTATCTTGGCGTCCTGCAGGTGGAATTGAAGTAGGAGATTGGGAGAAGCCGCTTCCGAAACCCATCGCCGAAGATCTTCCCCTTGACCTTTTACCAGAGCCCAAACATACCTTGTCGGACATTGCCCTCACCGAGAGTCAGTATATATCTCTCATATGCTCATTGGTAGGCTATTCTGCCTCAGACCGATTTCGGCTTCATCGTCCGAGGTC
>JAHJDS010000530.1 GCA_018812395.1 Pseudomonadota bacterium | reverse complement strand
GGATTATCCTCCTGAATTGGTTGATAATTTATATCATAAAACGCCCGGCATCGGGAAACTATTTTGCAACGCTCTCACTATCTATTTGTTGGCCAGCTTTAAAAATGGTTAAGGTAGGTATTGCTCTAATACCATATTTTGCTGGTATTTTTGGATTGTCATCTACGTTTATACTTACAATTGAAATATCATTACCAAGGTCCTCATAAATCTCATCCAGGACTGGGGACAATGCTCTACAAGGACCGCACCAGGCTGCATAATAATTTAATAGAACAGGTTTCTCGCTATTTAATACATCATTTTCAAAACTGCCGTCTGATGTTATTGGGTGTTTCAATATATTTCTCCAAAAAAATAGTAAGCTATAATCTAGCCAAATAATAACCATTTGTCAAGAAAAAAATAGGGTTATAGATATTGGGTTCAGGGTATCCATGAAGAGGTTATTCAAAGCACATTTATAAAGATAACATGACGTAATCATGGATTAAGAAATTGTTCAATCGGCAAGACTCGATTAAATTGGTCCTTTTTCACTAGAATCGTTTGGTTGTGCTGAAGTGGGTCACGCCAGGTGCGGTGAGTATGCAACCAGGACGAGGCTTGTATTGATTTATAATCGTGGCGACGTCAAAAGAACATCGCCCCAATTTAAAACAATTCCCGCCGGCTCATTCAGCGAATTGGTCAGGACTGACTACCGCCCCATACTTCTCCTTGAGGGCCGACAATTCTTTCTTTTGTCGGTCGTAGATCTCGAACAGCTTTCCCGGAATGTTTTCCTCGGTCTTGAAGGCCTCGTCCTGGAGGTCGATCCGGGAGATGATGTTGTCCACGTACAGCGAGAACTGCCGGTCGTACAGCCCTCGGGGGTACTCCTTACCCAGGAGGTCGGCGAACATGTCGCGCAGGTCGTCGTATTTGGGGAGCAACCCCACCGGCGTCTCGATGCTCCCCACCTCATCGTGAATCAACCGGTCCAGCCAGCCCATCCAGACCTTGACGTCCCGCTTCTCGCCGAGCAGGGTTTTTCCCTTACCACCGCGGGCCTCGTGGGTCAGGAAGTAGTTCAGGCCGGCCATGACCGGCCGGTTTTCCGCCGAAATCTCGGGGCTGTTGAAGAACTCGAACTGGGCGATCATGTTGTCACCCAGGGCGCCGGGGATGAACGGCTGGTTGGCCCAAGGCTGGCGCTTGACGCCGGTCACCCCGACCTCGGTGGCCGTGGCCTGGCTGACGATGGACGCGCCGATGACCACCCCTTCGTCCGGATTGCGGGCGACCCGCACCGGCGGCATGGTGTCGGCGTCCCGGCCGTTGTAGGTGAAGACCCGGGTGACCACCCCGGCCGGGTCGTGGAGCCGGTCGCTGCAATTGGCCAGCACTTCGGCCCGGATGGTGAAGCGGGCGTTGGGGTGGGACAGGGGGATCTTCTTGCCCTGCGTGTCGGTCTTGCCCTCCTCCCACTGGCCTTGGAAGTTGAAGCCTTTTTTCGGGGCCTCTTCGCCGCTGCCCACCCAGTGGGGCGTGTCCTGGTCGTCGATCAGGACGTTGGAGAAAATCACCTCCGCCTTTTGGTGACGCAGCAGGTCCATGATCATCGGGTCGTCGGTCCAGTTGACGTCCTCGATGATGCCGAAGATCCCGGTCTCGGGGTTGATGCTGCGGATGGTGCCGTCGTCGGCGATCCAGATCTGGGCCAGGTCGTCGGAGATGAATTCGTCGCCGACCATGGCCGTGGTCGTCTTGCCGCAACCGGACGGGGCGGCCCCGGCGAAGAAGGTCACCCGGCCGCCCGGGCCGCGCAGGCCGGTGATGAACATGTGTTCGGACAGCTCCCGGCCGCGGCGGTAGTAGGTCGCCCGGTCGACCGCAAAGCGGTGGTTGCCTTTCTTTAGAAGCAGCGTATTGCCGGCGTAGGTGCAGAAGGTGCTGTAGGTCGTTTGATGGGCCCGGTCCATGAACACCCGGGCGTGGGGCAGGTCCTCGGGGCGGTTGGGGCCCTGGCAGTGGACGTTGGTCAAAAAATGTCCCACCCGCTCCACCTCGGCGTCGAAATCCTCGAAGCAGTTGCGGTAGAGCAGTTCCGCCGAGTGGCAGACGTAAAACGACGTGGTGGCCTCGATGGCCGGGATGGCCGCATCGGCGCCCACCGGACCCCGGCTGTAAAACCCGATGACCAGGATCATGCCCTCCATCATGTTGACCATGTTTTCCGCGACATAGTCGTAGGCCTCCTGGCGGCCGATCCGGTTGGCCAGCGAACTAACCGTTTCATCGTCGTTGGCGATGTAGAAGGTGCGGTCCACGATCCGGGCCTGCTCCTGGGCCAGATCGTAGTGGATGGTGTGCCCGGGTATGGCCAGGGATCGTTCCTCGCCGCGTTCGAGGCACATGTCCTTGATACGCTGCCGGTCGGCCTGGCTGCCGGTGTTGACCAGGACCTTGTCCGGTCGGCCCAAGGCAATGGCGTTGGCGATTTTCAGCAGAACCTCCTCCGTCCTGATGGCTTTGATCCTCGCGAATTGTATCTCGTCGAGTTTGCTCTCGAACAAGGTCATGGCGACCTCGATGCTTCCGATTCCGCCAATCTCGGTGACAATATCGATACCCTTCTTTCTCTCCAGCATCCTTCCTCCTTTCTATCACTTCATAGAAGCACTCGTTTGTGTCGCCTCCCCCTCGGATCAGATTGCATTGGATTAACAGAGTTTCCGAAAACGGTAAAACGCTGTTCGCCACACAAATCTCGCCGCGAACCTCAAGGAGCCTTGCAACGGTGACAAGCTAATCACCGAAGTTGCCGCGTTTTGAAAATAATGGATGCGCTGCCGTTTCTTCAGAAATACCACCGTATGTCGTCGAGCTCTTTGAGTCAATCGACCACGATGGCAGCCGGTCAGTAGACCAACCCACCGAGCTGGGCACGCAGGATTGTGATGGTCGTCAGAGCCAAACGGTCAGTAGATCAACCCTCCGAGCTGGGCACGCAGGACCGTGATGGTCGTCAAATCCACGACCTCCTCGACCGTGCAGCCCTGCTGCAGTACGTTGACGGGTTTCTTCATTCCCATGAGTATCGGGCCGACCAGCTCGGCGTGTCCTAACTCGCCCATGAGCTTGTAGGC
>JAHJDS010000591.1 GCA_018812395.1 Pseudomonadota bacterium | reverse complement strand
GGACGGGAACTTCTCGCTCCCCATGCCCGAGCACGCCGGGCCCATCCTCATCCGGGCCTTCGGGACCTCGTCCGGCTACCTGGACCTGGCCACGGGCCAGCCCGTGTACTTCACGGGTGACGACGAGCTGGTTGCTTACCTCGACTACGATGGCCACAGCGGCGCCATCTATCAGGACATCTCTGTCAACGCCCTGACCACCCTGGCCACCCACCTGGGCCTCGTGTACCAGGCAGGCGGCCAGACCCTCGGCGCGGCCATGACCCGCGCCTACCAGTTATTTGGCAAGCACCTGGAGCGCACCACCAATCCCAATGGCGTGGACATCGCCCGGACCTCGGTGTCCAACCTGTCCACGGGCTCGTCGTCGGACCCACCGAAAAGCATCTTCATGGGACTGTTCCACATAGGACTGTCGCGCTGGGGCGCCTGGGCCGCCACCTCGCAAGGCCTGGCCAGGACCGCCCTGCCTTGCCTTGAGGTCATCAAGCTGATCGAGCGTGACCTGTCGTCGGGCGTCCTGAGTGGACGCGACGAGTTCGGGGCCCCCATCTACGCCACGCCAAACCAGGCGGTTTCGCTGGTCACCAACACCCTGCGCATCGAGCTGGCGCGTGAGATCTCACGCTGGCTCGCCAGCATGCCGCTTCCTGACGCCTCGGTGACTGCCAATCCGACCTCATTGAGGCCCTCGAACTTCACGGTGGCCGGTGGCTTCTTCGACGCCCTGGCCCTGGACACCTCGGAGCTTTTCTCGGCCTTCGACCCCACCGTGTCCGTGGATGCGGCTGCGCCGTCCATCTCCTTCGTGTCGCCCACGGGTGGCAGCGACGTGGCCGGCGCCGTCACCATCTCGGTGACCGCCTCGGACAACGAGGGCGTGTACTCGCTGCAGTTCGCAGGGGGCCAGGACTGGATCACAGGTCGTTCCTCGTCCGTGTCCGGCACTTCTGGTCACCTCATAGGCCAGCTCGACGCCACCCAGCTACCAGAAGGGCCGCTGACCCTGACGGCGGTGGGCCTGGACCTTTTTGGAAACAGCCAGCAGGCCAGCATCGCGGTCAACGTGGTCACCATCCCGGACGGCACCATAGGCGGCCGAGTGTTCCTGGACACCCCCGTGTCCAACGTCAACGTCGAGGCCCTCGACTTCACGGGTGGCGTCCGCGGCGCCGTGCTCGACAGCATGACGGCTCAGGACGGGAGCTTCAGCTTGCAGATCCCATTCACTCACGACGGACCCGTGCTCATTCGAGCCTTTGGCACGGCCTCCACCTACAAGAACATGGCCCTCAATCTGCCGCAGACCTTCACCTCCAGCGACGAGCTGACGCTGGTGGTCAATTACGGTTCGGCGGGTGACGGCACCAACCTGGCTGGCCGCTCTGTCAATGCCATCACCACCATGGCGACCAGGTTCATCGAGCGGAAGGTGGCGACGGGCGCCCTCGGCCTGGATGAGGCCATCTCTCTGGCTTTCCAGCTCCTCGGCTCACACCTGGACAGGCCGGGCACGGCTCCCTACGGGCTCAATGTCTCGACCACCACCGTGAGCGATTTTTCGGGCAACCCGACCTCGGACACCACCGAGAGCATCCTGCTCGGCCTCACTCACGTGGGCCTGTCGCGCTGGGGCGCGGACATCGCCCTTTCCCAGAATCTCGCCAGGTCTTCCCTGCCCCCGACCGCCATCCTCAAGCTGTTCCTCAGAGACCTGGAGAACATGGTTCTCGACGGCAAGGACGGCAGCGGGGCGACCATCTACGCCACGCCCAACCAGGCGGTGGCTCTGGATTCCTACACCTTGCGCAATGCGATCGCGCAGTCCGTTGCCGTGTGGCTCGACAACGTGCCCCTGGCTGACGGCACGCCCGGCCAGAACAGCACAGCCCTTCGGGCCGCCAATTTCGCCACGGAACAGGGCTTCTTCGACGACCTGTGCATGGATGACTCAGCACTATTTCCACCGACATCCCAGCACCAGCTCGTGCCATTCGACCGCAATCCTCCCGTCGTCACCATCACAGCTCCCACGGGAAACCCGCTGTCCCCCGCGGACTTCAACGTGCTCGCCGAGGCCGTGGACACCTCGGCCATACGTTCTTTCTCCGCCATCATCGTGGGC
>JAHJDS010000529.1 GCA_018812395.1 Pseudomonadota bacterium | reverse complement strand
GATTTGGTCCCGGCGGTTCAGGCGATTGAGCGGGCGGTGATCGGCCGCGTGAAGACGAAGCTTGAGTCTGGCGCCAAGTTGGATCGGGTCGAGACCGAGCTGGCGTCAAAGACGATTTCGCGTGTTGATCGAGCGGTGGATGTGGATGAGCCGGAGCGTGGGAGCAATTTGGCTTTGGTTGCGATTCAGGTTGGTCAACTGATCCGGGAGCAGGTGAACTTTTCGGGCGATGCTGTCCCGGTGGTGGCGGCCGGGAACGAGCCGGACCAGCCGCCCTCTGCAACGTAAGACATTCGAGAGGGTCTTTGCCATTTTCAGCCCGGATTCAAAGCCGATCTGGTCCATTTTGGCCTGAATTGATTCGAGCCTGGCCTTGTAGGTGTGGTTTTTCAGCACCCATTGACGCGCCCGGGCGGCCATTGCCCGCCGATTTTCGGGGTTGACCGGAGCGGGGAGCCCTGACCGTTTCCGAAAAAATCGTCCGAGGCCCAACCCAATATTTATACCGAGGCGCGTGGGTCGACGGCCGGCGGTGGCGGATCACCCGGACCCCGGAGCCTACCCGCCCCGCCCCGGCCCGTCTGCCGCATGAGGGCCAACTACGACAACACTTTGTTTTTTCCTTGTCAGGCAAATTATTCCGTGGCATTCTCCATATCGGGGGAGTGATTTTCTACCGGTTGAGACTGTCGTCTGCATGTTGATACCGACCTCGGCGCCATTCTGTTCTGCGCCACCACGGACCTACCTTCCAACTCGACTTCGTCCGTATTGACCCGACCCGCAAGCGATAGTCGGCCATACCCCCGAATCAAACTGACCAAGGCCGACACTGACGGGATTGGTATCTATCGGGTGATGACGTTGTTGAGGGCCAAGCCATAATGCCGCCCGGACGGTTCTACTCTTGCATCGAAGCGGGGTTGTTGTTTTTCCTTTCCGCGGCCATAGGCATTGTCTATGGCTTAATGAACGGTACGATTATGCACCCCTACTGGGAGTGGTGGGTGGAGGCGATTTTTGTTGGCGTGCTTATTGGCTTATTACAATTACTTCTTATGGCAAGGGGGACGACAAGGAGGTATAAAAGCATTGGTCGCTCTGGCGGGATTGTTGGGCTCCGTCCATTGATTGGCGAGAGAACTGCTGCATATTTTTTTCGGCGCGGGCGGTCTTTGTTGCGGTTGATAAGCGGGCTTATTGGTTTTGCTTTTGGTTCCTGGCTCATTATTGGTTGGTTTTGGTGGTTGACGAAATTCGTTAAAAACATATTTGCCTAGGGGGCGCATCATGTTCGACAAGTTTTTCAAGGGCTGCCTTCTTTTATTGGCCGTGGCCATTCTCGCCGCCCAACTCTGGTCGATCTGGCAACAGCGTAAAATCCTGAAGCAGACCCGGTATCAGGTGGTGAATGTGCAAGGCCCGATCTTGCGGGCGCCACGGCCGGGCGATCTGCACTTCCACCGCAAGCTGTACGACACTCGAACCAGAAAAATGGTTCAGCCGCCACAATAACGGGGGGTACGATTATGAAAAGACTTATTTTATTCTTGTGGCCCTGACAGTTTTTGTGCTGCTGCCGGCCCTGGCCGCGGCGCAGTACAACGGGTATCGGGTTCGCGGCTACTATCGGCGCAACGGCACCTATGTCCAGCCCCACTTTCGGACCTATCCCGACGGCACCCGCTGGAACAACTGCTCAACCTACCCGAACGTCAACCCTTACACCGGGCAACAGGGGTACCGGTCCCCCTTCCCGACCGTGCCGACCTATCGCCCCTATCAGTACCGGTACAGGTACCGCCGCTGATAAACCGGATTTCCGCTAGAGGGGGTTGAGTGTTAAGGGGGGCTTTATGCGCAAGCTGCTGGCCGTTGTGTTGGTCCTGGCCCTGCTTCCCGCCACCGTGGCCGGAGCGGATGACTTTGCCGCCGGATTGGCGGCCACCAGAAGAGGCGACTACGCCACTGCCCTGAGAATTTTTACCCGGCTGGCCAAGCAGGGAAATGCGGTGGCCCAGTTCAACCTGGGCGTCATGTACTATCATGGCCAGGGTGTTCCGCGAAACTATCGCATAGTTGCGAAGTGGTGGCGACTCTCGGCCAAGCAAGGATATGCACCGGCTCAGGACCGACTTGGCGACATGTACGCCGTCGGCCGTGGTGTCCCCCGGAACTACCCTGAGGCCGTGAAATGGTATCGCCTGGCGGCCAAGCAAGGACATGCCCCTGCTCAGGAAAGCCTCGGCGGCTGTTACGACAGGGGACACGGAGTTCCGCGGAACTACCGCAAGGCCGTAAAGTGGTACCGTCTCGCGGCCAGGGAGGGACATGCCTGGGGCCAGTTCTACCTCGGCCTCATGTACCACCATGGCCGTGGTGTCCCCCGAAATTACAGCGAGGCCGCGAAGTGGTGGCTCTTGGCGGCCAGACAGGGCCTTGTCCGAGCACAAGTCAACCTGGGGACCATGTACGCCAATGGCTATGGTGTCCCCCGGAACTATGCACAGGCGTTCAGGTGGTTCCGCATAGCCGCCGACCAAGGCGATTCATTAGCTCAGGGTAAACTCGGTGTAGCATATCTCGTAGGTCGCGGAGTGCCCAAGAATTACATTCTGGCGTATATGTGGTTCAGCCTGGCCGCCAGCAGGGGCGAAGCAAAGGCCGAGAAATTTCGTGACAGTCTGGAGCGGCGTATGACCCCGGCCCAGGTGGCCGAGGCCCAACGCCTAGCCGCGGAATGGAAACCAAAAAGGGCCAGGTGACTCTTAGACGGCCGCCGCACCGCCAATGGCCTTGTGACGCACGGAGAGGCCCCAGGACAGGACATCTTTTCGGCCTGGCTTGGGTTAATCGTGCCCCTGCTTGGCCAGAAAATCGGCAATCGCTTCCCGGGCCAGGGCGCTGACTGACGAATCCCTCTGCCCTTCCATTCGGCGCTGGACGCCCAGGGCTTTAAGCTCGGCCAGCATCTCCCCAGGCATGGTTATCAGTACCCGCAAAAAGTCGCCCCGCTCGCCTATGGCCGGGTTGGCCTCGACACCGGCCCCGCCCCGCTTGCCTTTGTCTTTCGCTACCATGCTTTCAAGGTACGACAAACTACTTCTTTAGTCAAGTCCATAATTATTAAAATAGGGCTTGACAACTATATTAACTAGATGCTATTCTGACTTCCGACAACAGGTCATTATCGGAACCTAGACAGACAGGGGGCAGTCATGGGGGACAATCAAGCACTAGTCAGAATCGAGACCAGCGGGGACCTGGCCCGGCTGGCCGACCTGGACGCCAAGGCCGCCGGCTATGCCCACCAGGCCAAGGCCGAGAACACCAAACGGGCCTACCGGGCCGCCTGGACCGACTTCACCCGCTGGTGTGCTGGTAAGGGGCTTGTCAGTCTGCCGGCCCTGCCCCGGACCGTGGGCTGGTATCTGTCGGATCGGGCCTCGACCTTGAAGACCTCGACCCTGCAACTCAGGCTGTCGGCCATATCCCAGGCCCACCGCCTGGCCGGCTGTCCGCTCGACACCAAAGACCCGGCCATTAAAGAGGTCTGGTCGGGAATTAAGCGGGCCAACGGCACGGCCCAGGACGCCAAGGCCCCGGTCATGATCGAGGACTTGCGGGCCATGGTCGAGGTATTGCCTGACAGCCTGTTGGGGGTCAGGGACCGGGCGCTGTTGGTCCTGGGATTCGCCGGGGCATTCAGGCGGTCGGAACTGGTCGGCCTGGACGTGGGGGACATTGAAATCACCAATGACGGCCTGGTGGTCACTGTGCGCCGGTCCAAGACCGACCAGGAAGCCGAAGGGACGGTCAAGGGTATCCCCTATGGCAGTCACCCCGAGACGTGCCCGGTCCGGGCGGTCCAGGCGTGGCTAGAGGCCAGCGGGATCGAGGACGGGGCCCTGTTCCGGTCCATCACCCGGCACGGGCGCATGAACGACCGGATGTCTGACAAGGCCGTGGCCCTGGTGGTCAAGCGAACCGCCGAAGCCGCCGGCCTGGACCCGGCCCGGTTCTCGGGTCACAGCTTGCGGGCCGGATTCGCCACGTCCGCCGCGGCCCGGGGCGTGAACACGTTCAGCATCATGGACCAGACCGGCCACAAGCGGACCGACACCCTCAAAAAGTACGTCCGCATGGGCAACCTGTTCCGCAACAACGCCGCCGCCCAAGTCGGGCTATGAGGCGGCCCCAGATCTCGACATCGGGGGCCGAAAAAATCAACCTTTCTAAACCCCGGGGTGAGCAGAGACGGGAGGAAGGGGGCTGTGCCGCGGCGATTGCGGCCCAATTCAGGATGAAAAATGGGGCCAATTCTTTCGGGGCCCGTCGGTTGAAACGCCCCCGAGGCACCGGATATAATTGGCCATAACCTTTATTGGGGTGAAAGCATGAAGCGGTTAATCGCCTTGTGCCTGGTGATGGCGGGGCTGCTTTTTGCAGCTGGCTGCGCTGGGGTCTTCCAACCGTCACGCCAGCCGCCATTGCACAAATGCGGCTGGGAGTTTCGAGGTGGATGTGACGCCACCTCCTGGCCCTATGGGTATATGGGCGGCCCGTAGGGAGTGCCGAGTAAGATAATCGCGTGAACATGCCCCCGGCCCTGTTTCAAGTCAAGGACCGGGGGCGTACGTTTCGCTTCCCCCGAAACCCGGAACAACAATAACGGCGTTAGTGGCTGGCGGGTTCCATTATGAAATCCACTCCTGACAGCCTTTGAGCGTCCCTTCCTTGCACCTGGGGCAGGGCCACTCGCCCTCGCCGAAGATCATCTCCGTGGTGCCGCACCGGGGGCATTTGACCGCGTCCTCCTGCTGGTACTCGTCTCTCGGTTCGGCCCCGCCCGTCCAGACCGACAGGCCGTCCCTGGCCGGCAGCTTGTACTCGACCAGGATCACGTTCACCACCCTGTCGCAGTCCGGGCAGTACAGTTCGCCGGACAGGCCGTGGATGCCCGCCCGTGCCGCCTCCTCGGACACCGGCACCGGGTGGCCGAATTCCCGTCTCTTCCCCGCCGCGTCGCGGCAGAACTCCCACGGGCCGGAGGTCTGCACCGCGAACCCGCACCGGCCGCACTCGTGTCTGAATCCAGCGCCCATCGGCTGGCCCTCGTGTCCTCCCGCCGACCCCAAGCGGGGGCGAAAACCCGGGGGGGTTGGCGGGTCACGGATTTTCTTTCAGTTCATATGGTTGAGCCGCCCCGGGGGCCGCTGGTGGCGACCGCGAGGCGGCTCGGAGTACAGGTCGGCGGGGCCGGGGTGGTAACCGGCCGCGCCGTATGGAAAAATCGGAACAGCAGTCGCAATGACTTTTAAAAAGTCAGGGTGGCTGAAACTCCATTAGAAATCCATTGTCTATTTCTGAAATTAGTCGCAATGACTTTTAAAAAGTCAGGGTGGCTGAAACTAGGTTTTGTAGACGGTATCAAACACCATCCACCCGTCGCAATGACTTTTAAAAAGTCAGGGTGGCTGAAACGTCGTACCGCAGTCCATCCGGGGTTGTTTCTTTGCCGTCGCAATGACTTCGAAAAAGTCAGGGTGGCTGAAACCTGCTCCCGGGATGATGCGCCACCCGCCAAATCCTGTCGCAATGACTTCGAAAAAGTCAGGGTGGCTGGTCAGGCCCCCTGACAAGAGAATAATAGGCTCACATCCTGTCCGAAGACGCGCCGGAAGAGGGCTGCCGCAGAGCCGAAGCCAAGCGGCCCAAGTGCCGGGGCTGCCCCACCCCGGAGTGGCCCTTCCGGACGGATGCTCTTTTCAGCCTGAGCCTGATTGCTCTGCTATTCCGTTGTCAAAGAGCGAAGGCCGCCCGCCCGGGGCGGCCTAAACCTTGGTGTTCGCCACGGCCCTGGCCGTCAGCGGTGACCGGCGAACCGAACTGACTCCCTTCAGGAGTCCCCAACTGAAGCCATAATCGCCGGAGAAATTCCTCAGGTAGCGCTCGCCGCCGTTTTCGTGCCGCAGCACGCAACCCTGGGTGACGACGGCATACTCCACGACGCCCGCCTTCGCCAGATAATCGTGCAGCGCCGCCGTCCACTCCTCCTTTTTCGGGGCCGGTTCGCCCCAGGCCCTTCCCTTGAGCGGGCCGTCGGGAACTTCTCCCATCTTTTTCAGCCGGGGCACCACCTCACCGTTCTGCCGGACGATGCACGTCAAGGGAGTGTCCCGCTGAACCTTGCCGTTGCCGGCCTCGTAGCCGACGATGATTGCCCGATAGGCCGGGTCAGCCATGTAGCGGTGAATTATTCGCCCGGTCTTGTCTGCCCGGGACAGGTACTTCTGCTCTTTATGATCCGGACTGAAGCGCTTCACCCCGATGAAGACCGGTATGTTCTCGTCTTGACTTTCCACAAACTTGATCAGCCCGCGTTTTATTCTCTGGTTGGCCGGGTGGCTTGAAAAACCGTCATCGGCCAGGGTCGGCTTGATGGCCTTGCGCAGCCATTCGATCAGGGCCTTGGCCACCGCCTCGCCGGTCTTGTCCCTGGCGTGGGCTTCCTCCAGCGTCCGCCGCAGGTTCGGGTGGGCGACGGATTTGATGATGGCCTCCACCTTTTCCGGCTTCTTGGCCGCCTTCAGTTCGTTGCTCCAGTCGGCGGCTGGTTTGCGGATAGTGGGATCGTCCTGGCGCTTGCTCCAGCCATAAATCCCTTGTCGCTGAACGGCGGTGTTCTTGCGGTTCCAGTTGAAGCACCCCAAATCGACGTGGACGAAGTTGCCGGGTAGGACCTCCTCGAAACCGTCCACGGCGAACTTCGGTTTCGGGACGAGGGGTAGTCCGTCCTGGTCGGCCTCGGGCGGCCGGTCGCGGACCGCCTCGATCCATGAGTCGATATCGGATACCGTCAGCCCCATGTGTTCCAGCCGGGTGATGTCAGGCAGGTCACAGGCCAGGATCAGCGCGTCCAGGGCGTGGTTGATGACGCCGCCTTCCTCCTTCTCCCGGTACTTGTCGAATCCGGGATAGGCCGCCTTTCGCCAGATGGCGGTGTGCCGGCCATTGTGAAAGCGGACCTTTGGCGCTTGGCCTAACGGCCGCCCGATCCGCTCGGCCAGGAACCGGGCCATGGGCCTGGGGCTTCGCTGGGTCTGCGTCTTAACCGCAAATTTGTTGGCGAGAAAGGTGAGGTGCTTCTCGGCCTCCCAGGTCCGCGCCTTTCCCTCATCATCACGCTTCATCAGTTTAAGGATGCCTTTCTTCTCGGCGTGTAAAAGGTGTGGGGGGCGTTTTGACTTGACGTATCGGCTGTAGGCATCATAGGCCTCGGGAGCGATGGACATGCCGGAGGCTGTGGGCGAAGCCTTACCCTTGGCCTCTCGGTTACAGGTTGGACAGGCCGGTACAATATTCAGGTAGCTGTCGAAGAAGAACTCTGACCGGGGCAGGATGTGGTCCACCTCAGTCAGCTCGGCGCTCTCCTGACCGCAGTAGGCGCACCGGCCTTCGAACTCGATCCGGAGCATCTCCAGATCGTTTTTAAAGGGTCGTTGGGGAAAGGGACGATAACGCGGACCTTGCTGGTACATCGCCTCCAGGGTTTGGTCGCCCACTCGCTGGCGTTGCTTGAACGTGCCGGCCAGCAGGTCGAAGGCCACCCGCTCCACGACCAGCCGGTCGATGCCCTCCGGGGCCAGCGGCAGGAGCCGGGCCTCGATGTAGCGCCACAGCTTCTGGTAGAGCATCTCCTCGCGGCGGGAGACGAGGTCGCGCTCGGTCAGCGAGGCCTTGAAGGGCACCGGCTGGCCCTCACGGAGGTGCTGGACATGCTCGGCGCTGTGCTGACGGCAGTAGCGGTTTCGGCCCCGGCTCTTGAGCAACAGGTTCTCGATATTGCCTTTGACCGTTGACCACCGCTTCTTTTCTCTGTCCTCATCCGGCTCGTCTTTCAGCAACTCCCGAATCTGCTTAATTTCTTTTGTGATACGTGCCTTCAACACTTTTCGTTCGTGATCGACAACTTGTTTGTCTTTACCATTTGCGTTGCGGTGCCTCTTTCCCAGCACGGCCACGGCGTCCAGCATGTCTTCGAGTTTGGCCTCCGACTCGGGGGCTTCCTTCACGTAATCCAAATCTATGACCGTGTAGACGAACTGGGCCAGGGCGTCGCGAGGGGCGTTCTTGCGCCGGGGGGGCACCCGGTCGCACCCCTCCCACGCGCACCAGGACTTGCCCCGGTTGTCAAAACGAAGTGGCCGTATTTCCCGGCGACGGTCACCGGCCAGGTTCAATACCCTTTCACAGACGGCCCGGGCGGAAGCCCGTTTGTCCTCCGGGACCAGTTGGTCCAGCTTGACCTCTAGGGCCTTGAAGAAGTCTTCTCTGTAGCCGAACTCCCTCGAATCTATGGTCTCGTCCTGTTGCTTCCCCCGCCTCTCTTCCTCTTCATATTCCTTGAATAGATTCTTGTACCCCCGCCGGCGACAGAAGCCCACCAGCGGACCAATGGCGGCCTCGTTGAGGCCACAGGAGCGCAGGCCGGCTTCAAGGCGCCTCAAACGGGTGTGCTTGGTCTTCCTGGTACGCCGAAGGCGTCTAAGCTGTGCCCGATCAACTGACTTGTCTTTGAGTACCTTTTGCTTGTAGCTGATGGTGCCGGCGAAGAGGGGTTCGTTCTGGCCGTTCTGGTTCCGCACCAGCGCCAGGCCGATGTGGGTCGATCCGAAATCAATGGCGAGAGTCACGCGTCCCAAGATGCCCCCCAGCACTGGAAGGACGCAAAAGAAGATGTGCTATAAATATCACGGTGGGTTGAAGCAGTCAATCCTCTTTGCCGGTCCGCCCCAGGCAACCCTACTTCATGCTTCGCCTGGGGGGAAACAGGGGGGAAAACCAGTTATTCTGCCATAAAAAAGTCAATGATGTCTATTAGTTTCATGACTGTACTTGTTAAGAAAAAAAACGTCAACTCCACCAAAAATACCGCCCCAATCCGACCGGAATCGGGCTGGACGGTCATGGTCGGTGGTGATAAGCTACCGATATGTCCGACAAGATCGAATCGCCGGGGGCCTGGGTCCGCCGTCAACGAAAGGCCTTGGGGCTGTCGGTCCGGGCCTTGGCCGTCAAGCTGGGTTACGGCAAGTCTTTTGTTCACGACTGGGAGACCGACACGTCCAAGGTGTCGGCCCGGGCGGTGGAACGATTGGCCGAGCTGCTCGACCTGCCGCTGATCGAGGTCTGGCAGGCGACCCACCCCAGTGCGCGGCACCCGTTTCTACCGGCCGGCGGCGAGGCCCCGACCGGGGTTCGGGAACCGGAAGAGGACTACCTGACCCCGGCGCGGACCGTCCCGCCCGACCCGGGGTCGGCCGGCGCCCCGCTGGTCAGGCTGCCGGTCTTCGACGCCGGGGCGGGCGAGCCCTCGGCCTGGACCGACGGCGGCTATCCGGTCGGCCAGGCCTCGGCCTATCAGGCGGCCCCGGGGCCGCTGCGCGACGAAAACGCCTTTTTCGTCCGCATCCACG
>JAHJDS010000528.1 GCA_018812395.1 Pseudomonadota bacterium | reverse complement strand
GATGGGCAGCGAGCCGGCCACCTGGTCGGCCTGGGTCTTGAGGTTGCAGAAATCCAGCCAGTGTTCGGCCCGCTCCCGGGCGTCCGCGGCCCGGGAGTGGCGTAGGAACGCCGAGGCCAGCACGTTGTCCAGGACCGTCATCCGGGCCAGGGGTTTCACCACCTGGAAGGTCCGGCCGATGCCCAGCCGGCAGATCTTGTGGGTCGAGAGCTTGGCCAGTTCGGTCCCCTCGAGCCTGATGCTGCCCCTCGTCACCGGGAAGAACTGATTGATGAGGTTGAAGATGGTCGTCTTGCCCGAGCCGTTGGGGCCGATCAGGCCGAAGATCTCGCCCGGCTCGACGGTGAAGCTGACCCCGTTGACCGCCGCCAGGCCGCCGAAGTACTTGACCAGGTCCTGGACCTCGAAGAAGCTCACTTATGCCTCCGCCACCCTCTTGGGCCGTCTCTTGAAAAGGCCCAGCAGTTTGCGCCAGTCCCCGGCCACGCCGTTGGGCATGAACAGGATGACCACGATGACGATCAGGCCGAAGACCAACACGTCCGCCTTTTCGACGTACTCCCTGACCTTGGTGCCGGCCTCGAGGAGGCCGAACAGTCCGGAGCGGAAGATCTCCTCGACGCCGACCATGATCGCCGCGCCCCAGATCGGCCCCCACCGGAGCGCCGTGCCGCCGACCATGACCACCATGATGGCCATGATCGACACGTGATGCAGGCCCAGGGAGACGTGGGGGTTGGTGTAGCCCAGGAAAAGGCCGTAAAAGGCTCCGGCCACGCCGGTGAAGAAGGCGCTGATGCCCAGCGAGATGTTCTTGTACCAGGTCGTCGGGATGCCCAGGGACTCGGCCGCGTCCTGGTCCTCCCGGATCGAGACGAAGTAGTAGCCCAGCTTGGACCGCATGACCAGGTGAATGGTCAGCAGGCACAGCCCGGCGATGGCCAGGATCAGGTAGTAGAACGGAATCTTGAGCGTCCAGATGGGCGGATTTTCCATGAAGGCGGACATGAACCTGGCGTGGGCCGAAAAGATGATGCCTTCCTCGCCGCCGGTGACAGGCTCGAGGTTGATGGCCATGTAGAACAGGATTTCGCCCGAGGCCAGGGTGCCCAGGGCGAAATAGGGCCCCCGCAGCCGCAGGCAGACCCAGCCGATCAGCAGACCGATGAGCACCGCCGCCGGGCCGCCGATCAAGAGTCCCCACCAGGGGGAGCCGTACCAGGGCATAATGGGGACCATCCCCTCGATCGAGCCGAAGAAGGGCAGGATCGACCCGATCCACTCCTGGAACCACTCCACCGGCGGATCGATCCGGCTGAAGCGGAACAACAGCGCCCCGGCGTAGGCCCCCACCCCGAAATAGGCGGCGTGACCAAAGGAGACCTGACCGGTGTAACCGCCCAGCAGGTTCCACGAGGCGCCGATGACCACCCAGACCAGGATCAGAATAGCCACGTTG
This sequence comes from Pseudomonadota bacterium, assembly GCA_018812395.1. Taxonomy (GTDB): domain Bacteria; phylum Desulfobacterota; class Desulfarculia; order Desulfarculales; family JAHJDS01; genus JAHJDS01. Next base: position 4,107 of record JAHJDS010000528.1, on the reverse strand, counting down.
TGGAAATAGGGCAGCGGCACGATGAACGGAAAGGCCAGCAACACCAGACCGCCCAGGACCCACTGCGCCGCTTTTCTCGCATCCAAGCTAGACACTTGTCACCTTCCCTTACGACTTCAGAATGCGTTTCAGGCCGCCGGGCAGAAAGACCAGGACCGCCACGAAGACGATCAGGCCGGCCACCGGTTGCCAGGCCTTGCCCAGCCAGACCTCGGCCAATTTCTCGACCAGGCCCAAGATCACCCCGCCGAAGATGGCGCCCGTGGTCGAGCCCAGCCCCCCCAGGATGCAGATGATGAAGGCCCGGAGGGTGAACTGGCCGCCGATCTCGGGCTGGACGTAATAGACCGGCAGGAACAGCACCCCGGCCGCGGCCACCAACGCGGCCCCCAGGCCGAAGGTGACGATGGTGATCCGCTCGGCGTTGACCCCCATCAGCCGGGCCGCCTCCTTGTCCTGGGCCGTGGCCCGGATGCTGCGGCCGTAATCGGTCTTGTTGAGGAACCAGAACAGGATGAGCGTGAAGGCCACGGCCAGAATGAAGGCCAGGACCATGGGCTTGTTGATGGACAGGATCTCGATCGGGTTCCAGGCCACCTCGGTGAACATGGCCTTGACCGAGGCCTCGACGTTGCGCTCCCGACCGCCGAAGGTGAACAGGGCCAGTTGGGCCAGGACCATGCCGATGCCCACGGTCATCAGCACCTGGTTTTCCGGCAAGATGGCCTTGACCTTCATCAGGGGGTTGAGCAGGAACTTCTGGATGACCAGCCCCAGCAGGAACAGGGCCGGCATGGCGATCAGCAGGCTCACGTAGGGATTGATGCCGATCAGGGACACGGCGAAGGTGATGTACATGGCGGTCATCATCAGTTGGCCGTGGGCCAGGTTGATGATGCCCATCACCCCCATGATCAGGGTCATGCCGATGCCCACCAGGCCGTACAGGCCGCCGATCAGAACGCCCGACATGACCGCCTGAGGCGTGGATTTGAGGGAGACCATGAACCACGTCCCGAAAGGCAGCATCGACCCGAAGACGACCGTCTTGAGGGTCCCCAGCAGGACCATCACGGCCGCAATGGCGATCAGGCCCCCCACCGAGCCGGCACTCCACAGGCCGAGGGTGACCCACAGGGAGGTCAGCTTCGAACGTCCGGTCCGAACCACACTCGCCGTCGCCTCGCTGGACGCCATGTCTCCACTCCGATTATCGACCGCCGCCCGCCGGTGGTCCCGACGAGCGGCGGCTTTTCGGTTTCAGCCGGCCGAGCTTACTTGAGGCCCCAGGCCTTGAGGTAGTTGACCGGGTAGACGTACTTCTTGGTGGCCACGCCGGGCGGCCAGACGGTCTCGATGTTGCCGCCGATCCACTGCATGACGTAGGAGGTGCCCTTGACCTGCTGGCGCTTCCTGCCGTAATGGATGAACTTGACCGGGCAGAAGACGGTCATCAGGTCGGTCGTAAGCAGGGCGCCCCGGATGTCGGCCGGTTTGAGTGACTTGGCCCGGTTGAGGACGTCGGCGATGACGAACACGGCGGCAAAGGCCTCGGCCCCGTGGTAGTCGGTCTTGTTCTTGTAGCGCTTGAGGTACTCGGCGGCGTACCACTTGGCGGTGTACTTCTTGCCCGCCCAGAGGCTGTAGAAGGGCAGCGACTCGGACCACAAGGTGGCGGTGAAGACCAGGTTGTGGGCCTTGCCGGCCATCTTCGGGAATTCCGGGAGGGTGAAGCCGGCCGCACCGCCGATAAAGGCCTTGACGTTGAGCCTGATTTCCCGGGACTGCTTCATGATCAGCCCGTCGTCCATGAGGTAGGAGATCATGTAGACCACGTCGGGCTTGATCATCTTGATCTTCATCAGGATCGGCCGGAAGTCGGCCGCCCGGGAGTCATAGGGGAACACGGCCAGGACCTTGTACCCGGCCTTGGGCAAGAGCTTCTTCATCTTCTTGGCCTGGCTCTGGCCGAAGGTGGTCTGCTCGTGCATGATGACCACGGTCTTGGGCTTGATGACCTTCTTGAACAGGCCCAACACGCCCAGGAAATACTCTGAGGCGGCCGGGTTCATCCGGAAGATCCACTTCCAGCCCTGCTCGGTGATCTTGTCGGCGGCGGCGGTGTTGATCAGGAAGGGGACGCCGTAGCGGTTGGCCCTCCCGGCGGCGACAAAGGTCACCGAAGAGGAGTAGCCGCCGCCGATCATGACCACCTTGTCCTGGGTGATGAGCTGCTCGACGGCGCTCGAGGCCTTGTCGGCCCGGCCCTCGGTGTCCCGGTACAGGAGCTTCAGCTTGGCGCCGCCTTTATTTTTGAGACCGGTGGCGTTGATGATCTTGAGGGCCATTTCCATCGAGTTCTTCTCGATGGCGCCGAACCGGGCCATGTGGCCCTTGAGCGGCAGAATGACACCGACCTTGATGACCTTGGCCGCCATCCCCGGACCGGCGGCCAGCGCCAGGCCCGTGACGCAGATGAACGCAATCAGTCCCCATTTGCGGCTCATGGATCGAACCTCCTTGAAGTTTGTCAAAAAAAAGGACGGCACCGGCGCCCCCGGGCGGGCCGGGCCGTCAAACCCCGGGTCCTCGTCCCCGGGCAAAGATCGAGACATGATTCGGGATGCGCCTGACGGCCTCCTGGTGCGGCACCCATGCGGCTCCCCCTGTGCCCCCTGCCCCCAGGTCGGGTGATCGCCGGAACAAGAAAAACGAGTTGCCCGATTTTATATCACGGCCGTTTGGCGCGAACAAGAAAAAAAAGAGGTCCGGCCCGGTCCCGGAAAACGGTTTGACGGTTGCCAACGCACGCCTGGGCTGATAATCTAACTTAGCGGGACCGTTGTCGATTAACCACGGGGGGGGCCATGGAAGAGATCATCATTCGGGCGATCAAGTCAGGGGACTTGGACGCCATCGTCGGCATCGACGCCAGGGTGCTGGGCAAGGCTCGGCCCGAATACTGGGAGACCAAAATGGACCTCTCCCAGACACGATCACCCATGGCCTCGCTGGTGGCCGAGGTCGGAGGCAAGGTCGTCGGCTTTATCCTCGGCGACGCCTCGGGATGGGAGTACGGCATTCCCGAGACCATCGGCTACATCGACACCATCGGCGTCGATCCCGAGTACCAGCGTCACGGCGTGGCCCGCCTGCTGGTCAGGGAGATGATCACCCATCTGCGCAAGGTCGGCGTGCGGACCATTTACACTTACGTCAACTGGCGCGACGGCGACCTGCTCCGCTTCTTCGACCAGACGGGATTCGTCCGGGGGGACATGGTCAATCTCGAACTCAAGGTCTGAGCCGAGGCGGCCATTTACGAATGTTGATCGGCCCAGGGAAAGGGCCTTTTTTTTATGGAATCGCCCCTGACCTGAAATGGGACGATAAAGTGTATTTTAATTCGATTTTGCCCGTAAAATCGAGAAACGACCGGCCATCATGATGTGGACAAACCTACTAACACGTGTTGGTAACTCAGCGAACTGTGGTGACTAACTCAATAAATCCCGACGAGGACCAAGTCGCACCCCGGTTGAGCGTTCCCGGGAGTCGACCATTATTTTTTTTCGTATCGAGTGGTTATAGGTGTGGACAAATCCGGCCTCCGGCCCGAAGCCAATCCTGGAATTCCTATTTTGACATTTCGGCGACGGCTGCCTAATAATTAGTCCATCAGACGCGCCACTTCCCGCGGTCGACTCACACGGACAACAAACGGTGACTATTCCTTCATATCAACTCTGTTGGTAGTTCTACTACCGGCCGAGCGCATCATATAATTCCCTCCCGGCGCCTCCGGCGAAAACCGGCATCACCAGCAGGAATCCCGTGGGCGAAATAGTCAAAGCACCGTCCAGTCCCCAAGAAGATCCGGCCCAACCCCTGTATCAGGTCTGGTCCCAGGTGTTGGCCCGGCTGGAACGCCAGGTCGCGCCCAGCGCCTTCAACATGTGGCTCCGGCCTCTGTCCGTGGCCCTTGGTGCAGGCCAGAGGATCGAGGTCCGCTGTCCCCATCTGCTGGGCCAAAAGCGCGTCCAGGAGGAGTACGCGGCGTTGCTCTCGGCCCTGTTCGGTCAGGAGGCTGGCCGCGAGTGCGCCCTG
>JAHJDS010000527.1 GCA_018812395.1 Pseudomonadota bacterium | reverse complement strand
GTGGTCTCCGCGTTGGGGACCTCGAAGGCGTCTGACTCGACGCAGTGGGTGTAGAGTTCTTCCGCGGCCCGGGTCAGCTCGGGCGGAGTTTTGGGCTTTTTCGAGGTGGGATTTTTCGGACCGGAAAACAGCGAGGGAGGCGCGGCGCCGTCAGGCGACGCTTCTCTTCTTGGTTCTGGTTCCGGTTCTGGTTCTGGTTCCGGATCTGGAGAACGAGGGGATATCGAGGGAATATCCGATACCGTATCTGATACCGTATCCGATGGGGTATCCGATAGGGTATGGGATAGGGTATCTGATAAGGTATCTAACCCGTAGTAATCACAGAACTCCTTGACGAGGCTGCATTTTGGCAGGCCGAGAAGGACGTTTTCGACCGCTTTTCGTTGCTTGGGATTGTTGAGATTGAAGTTTGGCTCGTACCGGAGGCCGTTTCTTACCCATACGATACCCTCTCGATATGCTATCCATAGGGTATTGCATAAGGTATCGAGAGCGCTTTTCACCCGAGCCGCACTCAGGCCGGTGTGCTCGACCAGGACCGGCTCGTAAAGGCGGAAGATGGAGGCGATGTTGTTCTGAGGACTGAGCCGCAGGGCGAGTAAAGCCAGACGGGCATCGGCCGGCAGACTCAGAAACTCCGGCGTCTCGAACATCACTGAAAAAACCGACCTGTACTTGCCGCGTACGTTGCTCACGGATTATCCGCTCCCCGATTCCTCAACCAAAAATGAACGCCCCGATCGCCGCGGGCCGGTAGATCCGGCCGTGCCAAACCTCTGGGTCAGGCCTCATGGATCCGTTGTTGCCCCGCCGGGCCTGGTACTCCTCGATCTCGCCGGTCCACCGGGCCAGCCGGGCCCACAGACCGGAAGGCATGAGGGCCGTGCCCAGCTTGTCCGCGGCGTAGAGCTTTGACCTCTCGAGGCCGGCCGCGGCGCACCAGGCCCGGGAGTGTCCCTCGACCAGCCGGGCCAGGCGATGGAGTTCCAGGGCGTCCAGGATCACCGCCATCCGCCAGGAGTGGTGAAGGCCCTCGGGGCCGTCAACGTCCCGCCGGCCCAAGTAGCCCCAATCGTGGATGATGATCGCCACCAGGTCGCCCGGGTCCGGCCGGCCGTAAAGTCGCCGCCAGGCCCGGGCCACGTAGATCGGATGCAGGATGAATTGATGACAGCCGAACAAGAGCGTCGCCGTGCCTCGTCTCAAAGCTGGCCTCCCAACTCAGGATCTTTCAGCCCTGATGCCTTCTGGTAAAAGACAAAGCTTCTGATGGTGAAGAGCGCTGTGACAGACCGGACAGAGCCAGATTACGTCAAGAGGCCGGGAATAATCCTCATGGTGGCCATGAGTGTCCTTCCGGCCGCATACTTCACACGGCTGGCGGACGATTCGTCCGTCGCGAACGGCGTTCGATATCGCGCAATAGGCTCTGTCTTTCTCTGGTTGCTCGCTCCGGAACCGCCTTGCCCTTTCGACGATATATCGAAGGCGCTCAGGACGTTTCGCCCGTTCTCGGTCGTACTGCCTGATGGAGTCGACGTTCTTCTCCCGGTGGACCCGAACCCGCTCCCGGACACAGCCCATGCACTTGTTGAGCCGACCGTCACGCATCTGCGGGTGCGGATAGAACTCCGTGAACGGCTTCAACTGTCCGCACTCCCGGCACTTCTTGGTCGGAAGGGCCTTAGAAGGGAATTCGGGAATCATCGTATTCCTGCTTGGTCTGGCCACGATCTCGGCCTTGAGGTTTGCTGTTTCGGTCGCCGTCGTCTACCCGACCAAGCATCTGCAGGTTCTGCCCGACCACCTCGGTGGTGTAGCGGTCCTCGCCGTCCTTTTCCCACTTCCGGGTCTGTAGCCGGCCCTCGACATAGACCTGCTTGCCCTTGTGCAGGTACTCGCCGCAGACCTCTGCCTGACGGCCGAAGAAGACCACCCGGTGCCACTCGGTCCGCTCCTGCCGCTCGCCGTCCTTGTCCTTGAACCGCTCGGAGGTGGCCAGGGTGAAGTTGGCGATGGCCCGACCATCGGTGGTGTAACGGATCTCCGGATCACGGCCCAAATTTCCGACCAAAATGACCTTGTTCACGCCGGCCATATCAGGCCTCCCCGACCAGGCTCACCCGGCCGTTTTCCACGTGAAAGGCTCCCGGGGACGGTTGATCGGTCACCCGGGTGACCAGGTACTGGAAGCCGTCCGCCTCGGACTCCGCCTCGGCCACCAGGGCGGCGAAGCTGTCAGCGTCCAGGGTTTCGGCCCGGTCGACCAGGATCACCTTGAGGTCGCCGGCCAGGCCCTTGGCCAGGGCCAGGGAGACCTTCATCTGCTCGCTGGTCGAGAGCTGGTCCAGGTCCTTGCCGTCCACGGTGATCTGGTCGCCGTTCAGGGACAGGCCCGGGACCGGGAACTCGAGGTCGGCCATGACTTGTTTGGGGAGATCCTCGGTGTAGGCCTTGACCTTGCGGTCCAGATCGGCCGCGGCCCGCTCCGCGGCCATGACCTCGGCCTCGGCCTGGTCGGCGGCGTTCTTGGCGGTGCGCCAACGGGACCACTGACGGGCCGTCTCGATGCGCCGCTCGAGCTGGGCGCTGTATCGCCTCATCTCGTCGACCTGGGCCGTGGTGACCTTGGGCTCGG
>JAHJDS010000526.1 GCA_018812395.1 Pseudomonadota bacterium | reverse complement strand
GCGTACTTGGCGTACATCCGCCTCAGTTCCGAGTCGAACCCCTCGTGGCTGGCCCCGGAAAACTCGGCTGAAATAATGGTCAGAAACAGGCACAACTCCCGGTTGGCGGCGGCGAACTCGCTGGCGAAACTGACAAAACGCTGCAACTTGTCCCAGGCCGTACCCGGCGCGTTGTTGACCTCGTCGATCAACCGGTCCAGAAACTCGGTCTCGAATTTCTTGATCAGGGCCAGGAGCAGGTCGTTCTTGCCGGTGAAGTGGTTGTACAGGGCGCCCTTGGTCAGGCCGGTGGCCTCGGCGATGGCCGAGATGGCGGTGCCGTGGAAGCCGTGGCTGACAAACAGGCTGGTGGCCGCCTCGAGGATGCGGGCCACGGTTTGCTGGCTTTGGAGTTTCTTGGTGAGCTGGGGCGCCACCCCTTGGTCCCCCCTGGCGCTCGGCCGCCCCGGTGACACATACTAAGCGTTCATAATCAACCAGAAGCTGGACGCTCTGTCAACCGATTTTTTTGATCGCCAAGGCCGCGAAAATGGTTAACTAATTGCAATAGTGGTTAAAATTAGATGTTTTACTTTTGGTGATGACTCGACTTGACAAAAAAACGAACGGCCATGTATAGATACTGAACGATTAGAATCACAAAAAAACGACGCCCCCGGGCCGAGCACCGGCCACCAAGGAGACGCCACGTAGACTTCGCCCTCACCCCGGAACAAATGGAAATCGCCGAGGCCGCCCGCAAGTTCGCCCAGAGAGAATTTCCAAAGGTCGCCCGGGAGTGCGACCAGGCCGAGCGTTATCCCCGGGAGGTCTGGGAACTGGCCGGCGGCCTGGGCTTCATGGGCATCTTCATTTCCGAGCAGTACGGCGGGCTGGGCCTGGGGATTCTGGAGCACGCCCTGGTCATGGAGGAGTTCTGGCGGGCCGACCCGGGGGTGGGCTGCATCCTCCTGGCCGTGTTCGGGGCGGAGATCATCGGGGCCTTCGGGACCGAGGACCAGAAAACACGCTGGCTGCCCGGGGTGGCCCGAGGACAAAAAATCCTGGCCTGCGCCATCACCGAGCCCGACGCCGGCAGCGACATCTTCGCCCAGAAGGCCACGGCCAAAAGTGTGGGCGACCACTACGTGCTCAACGGCAGCAAGATGTTCATCTCCAACGGCACCGTGGCCGATCACGTCCTGGTCATGTGCCGGACCGATCCGGGGGAAGACAACCGGCTCAAGCAGTACAGCTTCCTGGTGGTGGACCGGGGGGCCGCCGGGTTTTCCGCAGACAAGCTCTCCGGCAAGCTGGGCATCCGGGCCTCGGACACGGCCAGTTTGTCCTTTGACGAGGTCGAGGTGGGGGCCGAGAACCTGATCGGCGGCGTCGAGGGCCAGGGTTTTGGACAGGTGATGCACCTGTTCAACCTCAACCGGGTGGTGGCCGCGGCCCAGGGCGTGGGCGTGGCCCAGGGCTGCCTGGACCGGGCCCAGGCCTATACCAAGGAGCGGATCCAGTTCAAGAAGCCCCTGGCCTCCTTCCAGGGCGTCCAGTTCATCCTGGCCCAGATGGCGGCCAAGGTCGAGTCGGCCCGGCAGATGTGGCGCCTGGCCGCCTGGCAGATCGACACGGGCCGCCCCGACCCCAAGATCGTGTCCATCGCCAAGCTGCTGGCCGGCGAGACGGCGGTCTGGTGCGCCCAGGAGGCGGTCCAGCTCCTGGGGGGCTACGGGTACATGGACGAGTATGACGTCGAGCGCTTCTACCGGGACGCCAAGATCGTGGACATCTACGAGGGGGCCCGGGAGATCGAAAAGCTGACCATCGCCCGCGAACTCCTGGGCCGCGACTTCAAGGCCTGAGGGTCTCTTCGACCCGAATCGGGCCGCGGCCGACGACCACCACGGGTTGGCTGACAAAGTGGATGGCGTTTGATTGTCACCGGGTATCAGACGGAGCCCGGCACCACCATCACCGGGCAGGGGGCCTGTCCGACCACGTGCTGGGCCACGCCGCCCAGGGTCAGGCGTTTTAAGAGAGAACGCCCCCGGGTGCCCAACACGATCAAGTCGATCTCCCGCTCCTTGGCCGTCTCGATAATGGCGTGGCCCGGGGAGGCGTCCACTCGGCTGAGTGCTTCGCAGGCCAGTCCGGCCTGCGCCACCTTGTCCCTGGTCGATTCGGCCACGCCGCGGGCTTCCTTCTCCAGCCGCTCATAGAGCTTGGGGGCGTCGGCCAGAAACTCGGCATTGAGTTCGGCCACCGACAACGCATATATCTGACTGTTGCAGATCGCCCCCAGGCTGATCGCCTGCTGAACGGCCTGATCGGCATTATGGCTCCCGTCCACGGCCACCAAAATTCTGCGCCCCTGGGTCAAGGGGCATGCCGCGATCATCTCTGACATAATCGTCCCTTCCATGATTTCGGGTCCAGGCCCGTTTTGGGTTTGGTGGGAAAGGCGGGCCTCGGGCCGGCCGCGTCGTCCCGCCGGGTCCGACGCCGCGTCGAATGGCCCCTGTCTCCATCACTTTCAGCGCAAGTTCCGCATCGAAAAAAAAGAGCATATGCCCCGCGGTGCTTGGCGCTATCTTAGTCAAAGAATTAACATGGTCAGCCTCGAAGCTCAACGTTTTTCCGATGGGAGCCCCCCCCGCCCTTTTTTTGCCGCACCTTTTGGCCACCCAGGTTGTCGGGCCGGACGGGCCCAGCCCAGCAATGATGGATCAGGGGATGTCACTCGCCGCGGCCTCTTTCCGACCGACCGGTCGGTCAGTAGTTTTTCTATTGACATGACTGAGTTGAGATGAGATAGTAATTAAAACTGACCGACCGGTCGGTCGGAAAGGGCCCAAAACGTTCCCGGCGACAATCAGCCCCGGGCCGGAAACACGAGCGCCAGCATGAGGACGGCCGGCTGACACAAAGGGATCGCCTTGGCCACAGCCAAGAAAGACGCCATCATTGAGGCCGCGGCGGCCGTGTTCGGCCGGCGGGGCTATAAAAACGCCACCATCGCCCAGATCGCCGAAGGGGCCGGGGTGGGCAAGGGCACGGTCTACGAATACTTCGACTCCAAGGCCGAACTCTTTCTGGCCGTGTTCGACTGGGTGCACCAGCAGGTGGCCGAGGCGGCCGTGGTCGCGGCCGAAAAGCTGGGCGGCTCGGTGGCCGACCGGATGCGGGCCCGGGTCGAGGCCGCCATCAGGGCCGTGCTGGAGCAGTGGGATTTTTACGGCCTGTTCATGGAGTTCTGGACCGTGGCCGCTGATGAGAGCTTCCGGCCCACGCTTCACGGTATCTTCAAACGGATGTATCGGGAGTACCGCGGCCAGGTCGTCGCCTTGATCCGGGAGGGCGTCGATCGCGGCGAGTTCCGGGCCGACGTGGACCCCGAGGCCCTGGCCGCCGCCTCCATCGGCGCCATCGACGGTATCCTGCTCCAGGCCTGGTTCGACGACTCGCTCGATCCCTTGGCCGTGGCCCGCACCTATTTGGACGTCCTGCTAACCGGTCTCAGCCGAGCAAAGGGAGGCGACCGATGACCATGCTTTTTCGAATCAACCTCGCCGCGCTCCTGGCCGCGGCCCTGGTCCTGACCGGGAGCGCGACCCTGGCCAAGCCCCTGACCAAGCCCCTGACCGCCAGGCGGATCCTGGATGGGGTGGACGACCTGTTCCGGGGGGACTCCAGCCGGGGCCGGATGACGATGATCATCACCACCCGCCACTGGAAACGGACCTTGACCCTCGAGTTCTGGAGCAAGGGCAAGACCATGTCCCTGGTCCGGATTCTGGCTCCCCAGCGGGAAAAGGGCACGGCCACCCTCCGGGTGGGCAAGAACCTGTGGAACTATCTGCCCAAGGTCAAGCGGGTGATCAAGCTCAGCTCGTCGATGATGTCGGCCTCGTGGATGGGCTCCCACTTCACCAACGACGACCTGGTCCGGGAGAGCCGGATGGCCGACGACTACACCTATCGGATCACCTTTCGAGGCCGCCGGGCCGGGCGGGAGGTCGTCGACCTGACGTGCATCCCCAAACGTGACGCGGCCGTGGTCTGGGGCAAGGTGGTGGTCACGGTCCGGACCAGGGACTACCTGCCGCTCCTGATCAGATATTTTGACGAGGACCTGAAGCCGGCCCGGAGCATGACCTTCTCCCGGGTGGCCGACCTGGGGGGGCGGCGGCTGCCGACGGTGATGACGGTCGTGCCGGCGGACAAGCCCGGCGAGGCCACGGTGGTCCGCTACGAGAAGCTGAAGTTCAATCTCGGTTTGAGCGACGATCTGTTTTCGCTCAGGAACCTGCAGCGATAAGGGGGGCGGGGTGAAGACACTGCGCTGCGCCTGGCGGAACCTGTGGCGCAACCCGCGGCGGACCATGGTCACCATGAGCGCCGTGGGCTTCGGCACGGCGGTGCTGATCGTCTCTCTGGCCCTGATGGACGGCGTGGTCCGTCAGATGGTCAGCAACGCCACCAACCTGGTGGTGGGCGAGGTCCAGGTCCACGCCCCCGGCTATTTGGCCGACCGGGACCTGTACAAGACCGTCCGGAACCCCGAGGCCGTCCTGGCCGCGGCCCGGGCCCGAGGGGTGGCCGCCGCGCCCCGGAGTTTCGGTTACGGCCTGGTGGCCCTGGGCCACAAGTCGTCCGGGGCCCTGTTTTGGGGCGTGGACCCGGCGGCCGAGGCGCGGACCTTCGACCTGGCCCGTCACGTCCGTCGCGGCTCTTTCCTCTCTCTGAAGGCGGCCCGGGGGATGGTCCTCGGCTCGAAGCTGGCCCGGTCCCTGAAGGCCGAGGTGGGCAGCGAGATCGTGGTCGTGGTCCAGGCGGCCGACGGCTCCATGGGCAACGAGCTTTATCGGGTGCGGGGCATCCTCAAAACGGTCGGTGACCAGATCGACCGGGCGGCGGTCATCATCCACGCCGCGGACTTTAGGCGCCTGTTCGTTTCCGGCGGCCGGATCCACGAGATCGCCCTCAATTCCCGGGCGCGGCTGCCCCTGGACCAGGTGGCGGCCCTGGCCCGTGGGGCGGCCTCGGGCAATGAGGTCAAGACCTGGCGGCAGATCCTGCCGGCGGTGTCGGAAATGCTGAACCTGGTCGACGCCTCGATCCTGGTGTTCGGGTTCATTTTCGTCCTGGCGGCCGGCCTGGGGGTGATGAACACCATGCTCATGGCCACCTACGACCGCATCCGGGAGTTCGGGATCATGAAGGCCCTGGGGGCGGGGCGGTGGCGGATCGTGGGCGGGGTGGCGACCGAGGCCCTGTTGCTGTCCGTGGTGGCCTCGGCCGCGGGCGTGCTGATCGGGCTGGCCGGGGCCTACTATTTCCAGGCGGTGGGGCTGGACACCAGCGTCTTTGCCGGGTCCTATTCCCTGGGCGGAGTGGCCTTTGATTCGGTTTGGCGGGCGGCCATCAGGCTCAGGTCGGTGTTGGTATCCGTCGGGCTGATGGTCGCGGTCTGCGTCCTGGTGTCGGCCTATCCCGGCCTCAAGGCGGCCCGCCTCGATCCGGTCAAGGCCATCACCCGAGTGTGAACGACATGATCTTGAGATTGGCCTGGCGCAGTATCTGGCGGAAGCGGTGGCGGACGCTGATCACCGTGGCCTCCATCGGTTTCGGCCTGGCCTTCACCCTGTTCTCCAACGCCATGGGCGAAGGCATTCAGAACCGGATCATCGAGGACGTGGTCCGGATGCAGTCCGGCCATTTGACCTGTGAGCATCCCAGTTACCGGCGGGCCCCGGCGGTGGACCTCTACCTCCGGGACGTGAAGGGGCTGCGATCCAAGATAGACGCCTTACCCCAGGTGGAGCGGACCAAGCCGATCGTCCTCGGTCAGGGCATGGCCCGGTCGGCGAGGGGCGCGGCCGGGGTGTCGATCATGGGGGTCGAGCCGGCCGGGGAGCAAAAGACCTCGCTCCTGGCCCGGCGGATCGTGGCCGGCCGGTACCTGCGCCGGGACGACCGGGGCAAGGTGGTCATCGGCGCCAAGTTGGCCGAGCGGCTGCGGCTGCGGGTGGGCCGCAAGCTGGTGCTGATGACCAACGACGCAAAGGGCAGGCTGGTCCAGCGCCTGGCCCGGGTGGTCGGCGTCTTCCGGACCGGCTCCACGGAGATGGACGCCCATTTCATCCAAATGCCGCTGGGCTACGCCCGGAGGCTGTTCGGCCTGCCCTCGGGCGCGGCGACGCAACTGGGGGTGATCCTTCGTCGGGCCGAGGACCAGGCCCGGGTTCGGGCCGCCATCGACCGCCTGGTTCGGGGCCGGCCGGTCAAGGTCTACTCCTGGGACGAGATATCGTCCGAGCTGGCCGGCTATATCCGGATGAAGCGCGGCTCCAACCTGGTCATCCAGGGCTTGTTGCTCTTTTTGATCCTGTTCACCATCTTCAACACCATCCTGATGTCGGTGCTGGACCGGCGGCGGGAGTTCGCCATGCTCTTGGCCCTGGGCGCGCCGGCGCCGATGCTCCAGCGCCAGGTTTTCATTGAGACGGCCCTGATCGGGCTGATCGGCTGTGCGGCGGGGGTGTTGATTGGCGGGGGGGGAGCCCTGGCCCTTCAGATCTGGGGCCTGGATCTGAGCGCCATGTACCGGGAGGGCATGGAGGTATCCGGCTTTGCCGTCAGTCTCAAGATCAGGGCCAAGGTGACCCCGGGCCTGATCCTGTCCACGACCGGGCTGGTGTTTGCGGCGACGTTGGTCCTGAGCCTGATCCCCATGCGTCGCCTCGGCCGCCTGGCCGTGGTCGACGAACTGCGCTGAAGGAGAATGGCATTGGTGATTCGTCTGGCCTGGCGGAGCATCTGGCGAAAACGATGGCGGACGCTGATCACCGTCGGCTCCATCGGTCTGGGCCTGTCGGTGGCCGTCTTCTTCATCGCCCTGGGCGAGGGCATCTACGCCCAGTTGATCGACGACGTGGTCCGGATGCAGGCCGGCCACCTGACGTGCGAGCATCCGGACTATCGGCGGGCCCCGGCGGTGGACCTCTACCTCCGGGACGTGACCGGGCTGCGATCCAAGATAGACGCCTTGCCCCGGGTGGAGCAGACCAAGCTGATCGTCCTCGGCCAGGGCGTGGCCCGGACGGCCCGGACCGCCGCCGGAGTGTCCATCATGGGGGTCGAGCCGGCCGTGGAACATCGGACCTCGCTCCTGGCCCGGCGGATCGTGGCCGGGCGCTACCTGCGGGCCGGTGATCGGGCCCGGGTGGTCATCGGCGCCAAGTTGGCCGAGCGGCTGCGGCTGCGGGTCGGCCGGAAGCTGGTGCTGATGACCAACGACGCAAAGGGCAAGCTGGTCCAGCGCCTGGCCCGGGTGGTCGGCGTCTTTCGGACCGGCTCGGTGGAGATGGACGCCTATTTCATTCAGGCGCCGCTGGGCTACGCCCGGCGGTTGTTCGGGCTGCCCGCCGACGCGGCGACCCAACTGGGGGTGATCCTGCGCCGGCCCGAGGACCAAGACCGGGTCAAGGTCACCATCGCCCGGATGGTCCGGGGCCGCCGGGTCGAGGTCTATGCCTGGGAAGAAATCCTGCCCGAACTGGCCTCGTACATCCGGCTGGACTGGGGGTCCAACATCGTCTTTCAGGCCCTGCTGATGATCCTGATCCTGTTCACCATCTTCAACACCATCCTGATGTCCGTGCTGGACCGGCGGCGGGAGTTCGCGGTGCTGCTGGCCGTGGGCACGCCGCCTTCCCTGCTGCGGCGCCAGGTTTTTTGCGAGACGGCCCTGATCGGCCTGATCGGCTGCGCCCTGGGGGTTTTGGTCGGGGGTCTGGGGGCCTGGGCCGTGCAGGTCTGGGGCCTGGATCTCAGCGCCCTAACCAGCGGCGAGCTGGACGTGTCCGGCTTTGCCTTCAGTTCGACCATTCGGGCCAAGGTGACCCCCGGGCTGCTGCTGACCACGGCCGGGGGGGTGTGGCTGATCACCCTGGGGCTGAGCCTGATTCCGATGCGCCGTTTGGGCCGGCTGTCGCTGGTCGACGAGCTGCGCTAGGCGGTCGGGGCCGTTGGGTTGGAAACAATCGGTTTTTCCGGCGGGAGGAAATCGTGGACCACATCGTCAGATTAGAGG
>JAHJDS010000525.1 GCA_018812395.1 Pseudomonadota bacterium | reverse complement strand
GGGCCCGAGCCGCGGCCCTCGAGAAGAAGCTGGCCCGGCTCAAGAAAAGGGCCCGGGGGCGGACCGGCCCCCGTCGGCTCAGCGCGTCCCAGAAGATCGCCAGGCTCAAGAAGCGCCGCCCCCAGGCCTTCGGCCCGGGCGCCAAGCCGGGGAACTACGGCCTGCCTGGGGGTCGGACCCACGGCGGCGGCGGCACGGCCGAGTCCTATTACGCCACCCTGGTCAAGTCCCGGGTGGTCCGGACCCTGCGGCGATACGGCCGCTGGACCAAGCGGAACGTCCAGGTGACGATCCTGATGAGGGTCTCCCGGACCGGCCGGCTGGAATGGGCCCGCGTCCACAAGGGTTCGGGAGATCAGACCTACGACCATCGAGTCCTGGGGGCGGTGCGCGGCATCCGGCAGTTCGTGCCGTTCCAGGAAGCCATCAAGAAGTCCTGGCTGGAGTTTACGATCACCATCTATTCCAGCGCCATTTCCGGACGGGCTTGAGACTCGTCTGGCGCGCCAGAGGAGGGCCGTGTTGACAAGACCTTATGGCCGACACCCCCTGGGGGTGACCGTCTTTTTGGCGGCGGCGGCGCTGGTGTGGCTGACGGCCGCAACGGCCCCCCGTCACTCGTCCGCCCAGGGGCGGATCCATATCGACATCAGGGACCCCTTTGCCAAGAAGTATCCGGTGGCCGTGGCCCCGTTCAAGTCGCTCGGGAACTTCTCCCAGGTCGCCCTGGCCACTCATCTGCGGCAGATCGTGGCGGACGACCTGGCGTTCGTCGGTTTCTTCCGGCTGCTCCCCCGGACGTCATTCACCGAAAATCCGGCCACGGCCGGGCTGACGGCGGACAGGACCGACTGGCAGAGCTGGAAGTCCATCGGCGCCCAATTTCTGATCAAGGGCGGCTACAACCTGGTCGGCGACCAGTTGACCGTCGAACTGAGGCTGTTCGACGTGCTCAGTCAGCGGCTGATCATCGGCCAGCGCTACGTCGGCGCCCGAGCCGACGAGCGGCGGATGATCCACCGCTTCGCCGACCGGGCGATGAAGGCCCTGTTCGGAGAATGGAGCGTCTTTTCGACCCGGATCGCCTACATCTCGGGTGGGCGGATCATGGTCGCCGACTTCGACGGGCACAATCCACGGGGCGTCAGCCGGGTGGGCGGCGTCGAGGACCTGTCCTGGTCGCCCGACGGCAAGGGCCTGGCCTTCACCCGGCTGACCGACTGGGGCACTCGGATCTACGTCCAGGGTTCCGCCGGCGGGGCGCCGCGGCGGGTCACCGGCCGGGTCAACGGCATCAGCACCACCCCGGTCTTCTCGCCCAAGGGGGGCTCCCTGGCGGCGACGCTGAGCTTCCCGGGCGGCGAGGCGGACATCTACCTGCTGAGCACGGGCGGCCGGGTTTTAAAGCGGCTGACCCGCTGGCGCGGGATAGACGTCTCGCCGGCCTTCTCGCCCGACGGCGGCCGGATCGCCTTTGCCTCGGATCGGGCCGGCGGACGGCAGGTGTTCGTCATGGGCCTCTCGGGCGGGGCGCGCCGCCTGACCTATTCCGGCAACCAGAACACCGACCCGGCCTGGTCGCCCCGGGGCGACCTGATCGCCTACGTCGGTCGCGGCGGCGGCGGGGCGACGATCTACACCGTCAGGCCCGACGGCCAGGGCGTCAAGGTCCTGGGGCCGGGCGACAACCCGTCGTTTTCACCCGACGGCCGAATGATCATCTATGCCCGGGGCGGACGCCTCTGGGTGATGAACGCCGACGGCTCCAACCAGCGGCCGCTCAAGGGGCTCGCCGGCCGATACCCGCGCTGGTCACCGCGACTGAACTGGCAAAGCCGGTAGTCCGGCCTCGGTCCCGGCAAGGGGAAATGAAAATGTCGGTCCGTTTTCCGCAACTGAAAGAATCGACCCAAGAGCGGTCCTGATGAGGAGGGGAAGATGTTGACGAGAAAATGGTTGGTGGGGCTATTCTGCCTGATGGCCACGGCCACCTTGTTGGGTTTGGGCGGCTGCGCCAAGGACGAGGTCGGCAGCTCGGGGCTGAGCCGGGAGGAACTGGCCCGGCGGCGGGCGGCGGCCGAGATGGCCGCCCGGCGGGCGGCGGCCATGCGCCGGATGGAGCTTCTGAGGCAGAAGTTCTACAACGATGACGTCCTGTTCGACTTCGACCGGTCAGTAATCCGGCCCGACGCCAGGGTCGTGCTGCAGGCCAAGGCCCAGTACATGAAGTCCAACCCGGCCGTGCGCGTGGTCATCGAGGGCCACTGCGACGAACGCGGCTCGCGGTCCTACAACATGGCCCTGGGAGACCGCCGGGCCAAGGCGGCCAAGCGCTACCTGATCCAACTGGGCATCGCCGCGGGCCGGATGAAGACCGTCAGTTTCGGCAAGAACCGACCGGTCTGCCGTCAGCACAACGAGGCGTGCTGGCAAAGGAACCGCCGGGCCCACTTCATGGACCAGTGAGTCGCGCCGGCCCGGCCGACCGGGCCCTGGTCCAAGCGGTCCTGCGGCGCACCATTGGCCGGGAGAAGATGACGGCCTAATCACGTTCAGTTGGGTTCAAGGAGGTCACTTTCTGCTGATTCGATTCCACGCTAGGCCCAAGTCATGAGG
>JAHJDS010000524.1 GCA_018812395.1 Pseudomonadota bacterium | reverse complement strand
TGATCATGGAGCTTCGCCGCCGCCTGGTGGACGAACACGGCCGCTCGCCCTTGCAAAAGGCGGCCCTGGCCGTGATCAACAACCGCCCGGTGTTCCACCGGGTCTTGCGGGCGGCCTCCGTTGCCCAGCGGCCGATGGTCAGGGAAGGCTTCATCCGCCACTTGCCCTTGTTCCTGTCCGATGCGGCCGGGGCCCGGAGCCTGCCGGCCATCGCCCGGAAGCCCCTCCGGGACGTAGTCAAGGAGATCGATCAGCCCCGGTCGGAGCAAAAGGCCGCCTTTTTCGCCGGCTGCCTGATCGACTTCGTCTATCCGGAGATGGGCCGGGCGGTACTTAAGATCCTCAACCGGGCCGGGGTCGAGGTGGTGTTCCCCCAGGGCCAGACCTGCTGCGGGGCCCCGGCCCGTTACGCCGGCGCCCCTGACGCCGCCAAACAGAGCGTCCGGGCCAACATCGAGGCCCTGCTGGCCGAGCCGGTGGACTGGGTGGTGTCGGCCTGTCCGACCTGTACGGCCGGCCTGAAAAACGAGTACGTCCCGGCCCTGGAGGCCTGGGGCGATGAAGACCTGGTCGAGGCGGCCCGGGAACTGGCGACCAAGACCGTGGATTTCTCGTCACTGGTCAAGGAACTGGCGGATGAGGGCCGCCTGGACCTCGAACGTGACGAGCCGGCGGGAACCCTGACCTATCACGATTCGTGTCATCTCAAACGGACCCTGGGGGCCGACCAACCGCCGCGGGAGGTGTTGGCCCGGAGCGGTTTTCAGTTGTCGGAGATGTTCGAGGCGGACATGTGCTGCGGCATGGGCGGGCTGTACACCCTGAAATTTCCCGAGATTTCGGAGCGCATCCTGCGGCGCAAGCTGGAGAACGTCCGGGGGACCGGGGCGGGGGTGGTGGCGGTGGACTGTCCGGGCTGCATCATGCAGCTTCGGGGCGGCCTGGACAGGCAATCTAAGGGAAACCGGATAAAGGTTTTTCATACCGCCGAGCTGCTGGCCGAGCGCTTGGATTGAACTTCACCCATGACCATAGCCTAGTCAGGCTGATTCCTGACTTGCGGTGTCGGCTTGCAATTAAATGAAAATTCGTGAGATATTGAGCCAGCCGAACTCACGGATGTTCCCTTTTGGCATATAGACAGGAGGTCCCATGGACCCTGTCGAGGCCTATTTTTCCAGCCTTCACGATATTCGCTCCACGGGGAGCGGGGTGCCGGAGGAATCATACTATGGCACCCTGGAAAACCTCTTTAACGAACTCGGCAAAAAGCTGAAGCCCAAGGTTCGCTGTGTAATCCAGCTGGCCAATAGAGGCTCCGGCCGCCCGGACGGCGGATTATTCACCCCGGACCAGTTCACAAAAAAATCCGACCAGAAACCCGCGTCCGGCCAAATCCCGGCTCGGGGTGTAATCGAGGTCAAGCCGGCCGGCGACGACGCCTGGGTGACCGCCGACAGCAAGCAGGTTACCTCCTATTGGGGCAAGTATCGCCAGGTGCTGGTGACCAACTACCGGGACTTTGTCCTGGTTGGTCAGGACAAGGCCGGCCAGGCGGTGAACCTGGAAACGCTCCGCCTGGCGGAAAGCGAGGGCGATTTCTGGGAGGCCTGCGCCCACCCGAGAAAGTTCGCCAAAGACCAAGGCGAGCGGCTGACCCAGTTCCTGATCCGGGTGATGCTTCACGCCGCGCCGCTGTCCGCGCCCAAGGACGTGGCCTGGTTTCTGGCCTCTTACGCCCGGGAGGCCAGAATCCGCGTCGAGCGAGTCGGCCTGGACGCTTTGGAGGCGATCAAGGAGGCCTTGGAGCAGTCCCTGGGGCTGGAGTTCTCGGGCGACAAGGGCCAGCATTTTTTCCGGTCCACTCTCGTTCAGACCCTGTTCTACGGCATCTTTTCGGCCTGGGTTCTGTGGGCCAAGGACCATCCGCCGGCCGACAGTAAGGCTCATTTCCAATGGCGGCAGGCCATGTGGTACTTGCACGTGCCCATGATCCAAGCCCTCTTTGAACGAATGGCGACCCCCACCAAGCTTACGCCCTTGGACTTGGTCGAGGTGCTGGACTGGACCGAAGGCGTGCTGAACCGGGTGGAGCGGGCCGACTTTTTTGATTCGTTCGAGGAGGGCGAGGCGGTCCAGTACTTTTACGAGCCGTTTCTGGAGGCCTTTGACCCCGAGCTGCGAAAGGACCTCGGCGTCTGGTACACGCCTAAAGAGGTCGTCCAATACATGGTGGCCCGGGTCGACGCCGTGCTTAGGAGCGAGTTGGGCCTGGCCGACGGCCTGGCCGATCCGAACGTCTACGTTCTTGATCCCTGCTGCGGCACGGGGGCCTACCTGGTCGAGGTGCTGCGGCGAATCGCTACGACTCTCGAAGAAAAGGGCAGCGATGCCCTGCTCGGCCACGACTTGAAAAAGGCGGCCATGGAGCGGATTTTTGGTTTCGAGATCCTGACCGCGCCCTTTGTGGTCTCTCATCTGCAACTGGGCCTGTTGTTGCAGACTATGGGTGCGCCGCTGGCGGCCGACGGCAGCGAGCGGGCCGGGATTTTTCTTACTAACGCCCTGACCGGCTGGGAGCCGCCCAAGGAGCCGAAGACGAGGCTGTCGTTCCCGGAATTCGAGTACGAGCGTCAAGCGGCCGGAAGAGTCAAACGTGAGATCCCAATCCTGGTGGTCCTGGGCAATCCGCCGTACGATGGTCTTGCCGACGTGGCAATGGCTGAAGAGCGGGACCTGACCAATGCATATCGTACAACCATCAAGGCCCCAAAACCGCAAGGGCAAGGGTTGAACGATCTATACGTACGTTTTTTCCGTATGGCCGAGCGGAGGATTGTGGAGCAAACAGGTAGGGGGATTGTTTGTTTTATATCCAATTACTTATGGCTGGACGGGTTGTCTCATCCTGGGATGAGAGAACGCTACCTGGATGTTTTTGACCGGATTTGGATCGACTGTCTGAACGGAGACAAGTATAAGACCGGTAAGCTCACGCCGGACGGAAAGCCCGATCCGAGCGTTTTTTCAACTAAGCAAAATCCGGAAGGTATACAAGTTGGGACGGCAGTTTCTCTGCTTGTCAGAAAAGCTCCCCATAAGGCGGCATGCTTTATAGAGTTCCGTCAGTTTTGGGGTAAGGAGAAACGGGCGAATCTAATCGAGTCTGTAAAAAATGACAATACGAATCATTATCAGCAACTAAAACCAAATTTGGGCCTCGGGCTGCCTTTCATGCCCGCTGAAGTTACAAAAAAATATCTTTCCTGGCCTCTCTTGACCGAATTATTACCGGTTTCGTTTCCGGGAGTAAAGACAAGCAGAGATGAACTTCTGGTGGACATCGACAGGAGCAGACTAGTCGACAGAATGGAGAAATACTTCGACAGTAGTATCAGCGATGAAGCTATGGCATCCATTTGCCCGTGTTCGATGAGAATAACAAAAAGGTTTAAGGCCATAAACGTTCGCAGAGGTCTACAACAAAGAGGAATCAAAGCAACTAATTTTTTCCATTACTATTTTCGACCTTTTGATTACAGATGGTTGTATTGGGATCCAGACACGAAGTTACTTGACGAGAAGAGAGTTGAATATTTTGAAAATATATCTGAAAAAAACATTTGGCTTAGCGCCGGTCAACGTAATCGCAAGGAAGTATTCTACCAGCCGCAATTCACACGGAGACTGGCAGACCACCACATCGTCGAAAGCAATGTCGGGATGTTCCCCCTTTACTATAGGTCAAATTACAGATCGGATTCCGCAAACTATGACAAAATTGAGTTAAACCTTAGCCAACAAGCAAAGCTGTGGCTGCAAATGGTCGGTGACGACCCCGAACACCTCTTTTTCCACATATTGGCTTTACTTCATTCGCAGGATTACGCTAGACAGAATGTCGGAGGCCTTCGGCAGAACTGGCCCCGGGTGCCGCTTCCCAACAACAAAAAGGCCTTGATCGCATCGGCTGACTTGGGGCGGCGGGTGTCCGACCTGCTCGACGTCGAACAGGCAGTACCAGGCGTCACCACCGGCCGGATCGGGGCCGAACTGTCCCTCATCGCCTTGATCACCAAATCAAACGGCGGACGACTGGATACAACCAAAGGCGACTTGGCCCTGACCGCCGGCTGGGGCCACGAGCAAAAGGACGGCGTGGTCATGCCGGGCTCCGGCCGCACCGTGGAACGGGAATACACGCCAGACGAATTGAAGGCCATCGAGCAAGGGGCCAAGGAACGGGGCCTCACCCCCAAACTCGCCCTCCAACTTCTCGGCCAAACCACCCTGGACGTCCACCTGAACGACAGGGCATTCTGGCAAAACGTCCCCCTCAACGTCTGGAATTATCGCATCGGTGGGTACCAGGTCATCAAGAAATGGCTGTCCTACCGGGAAAAGAAAATCCTCGGCCGGGACTTGACCGCCGATGAGGTTCGATACGTCACCGGCATGGTCCAACGCATCGCCGCCATCATCCTCCTTCAACCCGCCCTGGACGGTAATTATAAGGCCGTGAAACGGGACTGCTATGATTGGACCAAGGCCACTCGGACGGCCTGATCCAAGCATGAAGGGCGCGGACTTGAAGATCTGGATCGACGCTGACGGGTGTCCCTACGCGGTCAAGGAGCTGGTCTTCCGGGCCTCGAGACGCCTCCAAATCGCGGTCGTCCTGGTGGCCGCCCGGCCGCTAAATGCCCCCGCCTCGCCGCTCATCACCTCCCACGTAGTGCCCCGGGGCATG
>JAHJDS010000052.1 GCA_018812395.1 Pseudomonadota bacterium | reverse complement strand
CGATGGTGCCGGCCAGGGTGGTGAACTTCATCCCGCAGGGGGTCTCTCCCTTGAAGTCGCGGTCCACGGTCATGATCCCGTTGCACATCGGCAGCAGGGCGGCGATGCACTCGCAGCAGCCGCAGGTGGTCATCGGGTCGTAGACGATCGAGTATAAATTGTAGTGGTCGATCTTCTGCCGGGACGCCTTGTACACGAAGTCGTTGACCCCCTGCCACTGACCCAGGACCGGGTCCACGGTCTCGCCCTTCTCGATGGGCTGGTTGGGGCCGGTGGGGTTGATCTCGAAGGAGGCCTTGCAGTCCATCCAGTTGTAGGCGCCGCACAGGCCGGTCCGCTCCGGGCTGACCACGCAGACGTGGGACGGGGCGAAGGACTGGCACAAGGTGCACGAATAATAGGTCTCGATCGTCTCGTCGGTCATATTCTCGACCCGCTCGTCCCGCTCCTTGTACATGCCCCGGGCCTTCTTGGTCAACTCGTCCACGTCCTTCTGCTCTGTGTAGAGGGTCACCTTGACCTTGTCCAGGATCGAGCCGAAGTCCTTGTGATACATGTCGTGGATGATGTTGCCGATGTGCCGGAGTTCAAAGCCCTTGTCCAGGGCTCCCTGGCCGACGCGGATCCAGGCGATGTCGCGCTGGCCGATGTGCATGATGCCCTGGGCGTAGTTGATCAGGTGGTGGATCTGCCGCTCGAGGATGGGCTCGAAATCCTTCTGCATCTTGCGGCCGGCCACCTGGACGTAGATGCCCAAGGGGAGCCTGGTGCCCGGCTCGAGGGTCGACAGGTCGTTGACGCCGACGACCTCGACCTGGCCGTCCTCGATGTCGTTCATGTCGGCTATCTCGCACAGCTCGGTGGCCTGGGTCTTGCCCCCGCCCATCTCGACGATCAGCTCGTCCTTGCGGACCCGCTCGCCCTCGAAGGCGGCGCCGTAGCTCATGGGCACGTCGACCTTGGTGATGGTCACCTTCAGGCCGCGGATCTCGACCGACTTGTTGACCATCTCGTCGTGGGGCACGTTGGCCACGACGTGCTCGTAGGTGCACACGCCGGTGGGCAGGATCTCGGGGATGTCGGTGTCGGCGATGGTCGGGAAGCCCCAGTTGACGCAGCCGGCGGCGTTGGCCGCCCACTCGGCGTTGACCTCGCCCAGGGCGTTGACAAAGGCGAAGATGCGGTCCTTGTTGTAGTGGAGCATCGTCTTGTAGTCGCCGGGCTCGACGCCGCCGAAGGCCATGGCCGCCCGGTTGGCGAAGCCCAGGGCGAACACGGCGGCCGAGATGTCCGGACCGAAGGGCACCAGCCGGGTGTTCCAGCCGATCTGGACGCCGGCCTCGAGCAATTGCTCGGAGAAGGTGGTGCCGGCCCGGTTGGCGCACATGAACACGTACAGGTTGCGCCGCTGGTACTCCTCGGCGATCATCTTGGCGATCTCGGGGTCCGGGGCGGCGCCGACGATGGCCGCGAAGCCGGGGGCCGTGCCGTCGACGAACTCGACGCCGCGTTTCCGGAACACCGTGTCCTCGGCCGCGCCCAGCCAGATCTTGCCGTTGTCCTCGTCGATGTCCTCGCTGACCAGGTAGAAGTCGGGATCCTCGACGTAACGGATGGCCTCGGCGATCTCCTCGGCGAACAGGGCCGCCATGCCCGCGTCCAGGAGCGGTCCCAGATAGGGCAGCGCCCCGAAGTTGGCCGACACGTGGGGCGGCAACAGCTTGCGGGCGATCTCCAGGGGACGCTTGGCGTCGTCCAGGGTCTTTATCGGAATGCCCAACAGCGAGTAGATGATCGGCAGGTAGTAGGCCGTGTTGGGGAATTCCAGTACTTGGGAGCCGCCGAATTTGGCCAGGGCCTTTTTATATTTCCCCTCGGTGTCCGAGACGATCGAGTAAGCGCCCTGGATGGCGGCGAAGGCTACCAGTTTCGACATTGTCCATACCCTCCCTTCATCAGAGGTGTGCTGCGGTTCGATTCAGCTTGACTAACCCGCTTCCAGAGCGCGGCGGTCGTCCATATCCATGAGCACCCGCTCCCGGGCCTTGTCGATGCCCAGGGCGGCGCGCTTCTTGTCGATGTGGGCGATCATCTTGCGGGCCATCTCGTACGGGTCGGCCACCATGTCCCACTTGCCGCCGTAGATGTCCTCGAGTTCCTCGAAGAGGTACTTCTGGAAGCGCGGCGCGCCGCTGACCGGCAGGGTGACGCCGAACAGGGTGTAAACGCCCGAGGCGACGAAATACTGGCCGATGGAGATGGCCTTCTCGCTCATCCACTCGGGGGCGGCGCCGGCGGCGGGCAGATCGGCGATCGAGTCGCCCAGGCCCCCGTCCTTGACCACCGCGGTGGCCGCGGTCAGGATCCGCGAGTTGTCCACGCAGGAGCCCATGTGCAAGACCGGCGGGATGCCGACGGTCTCGCAGACCTCACGCAGGCCGGGCCCGCAGTACACCTTGGCCGCCTCGGGGGTGAGCAGACCGGCCTTGCCGCAGGCCATGGCGTTACAGCCGGTGGTCAACACGATGACGTCGTTTTTGAGAAGCTCCTTGACCACGATCAGGTGGTCCGAGTCGTGCATCGTCCGGGCGTTGTTGCAGCCGACCACGCCGCCGATGCCGCGGATCCGGCCGTTGATGATGTTGTCGTTTAATGGCACGAACGAGCCGCGGAAGGTGCCGCCCAGGTGGTACTCGATGGCCTCGGTCGAGAAACCGGCGACCATCAGCTCCTTCTGGGACGGGATCATTACCTCGGCCGAGCGGTTGGGGTAGTTGTCGATGGCCGTCTTGACGATCCTTTTCGCGTCCTCGAGGGCGTAGTGCTCGTCGAACTCGATGTGGATCGTGTCCCCCGACTCTATCTTGGCCCGGGGGGTGGTGGTGATGATCTTGGTGTGGTAGCACTCGGCCACGTTGGCGATGTTCTCCATGATGCACTGGACGTCCACGACCATGGCGTCCACGGCGCCGGTGATGATGGCCAGTTCCTGCTGGAGGTAGTTGCCGGCGATGGGCATGCCGTGCCGGACCAGGATCTCGTTGGCGGTGCAGCACATCCCGGCCAGGACGATCCCGTGGGCGCCCTTTTGCTTGGCGTAGTCGATCATCTCCGGGTCCTGGGCGGCGACGACGATCATCTCCGAGAGCAGCGGCTCGTGACCGTGAACGATGATGTTGACGTGGTCGGCCTTGAGCACGCCCAGGTTGATCTCGCCGTGGACCGGGTAGGGGGTGCCGAACATGATGTCCTGGAGGTCGGTGGCGATCATCGACCCGGCCCAGCCGTCGGCCAGGGCCGCCCGGGAGCACTGCTTGACGATGTTGCGGTAATCCTGGTCAACGCCCATGTGGGTCCGGTGCAGGATCTCGACGACCTCCCGGTCGATGCCCCGGGGGATGATGTCCTGCTCCTTCCACATGTCGTAGGTCGCCTGGGGGGCCCGCTTGGCGTAGTAGATCTCGCCTTCCTGCCGGCCCCACTCGGCCAGGGCCTTCTCGCCGACCTCGACGGCGATTTCGTTGTGGTCGCGGTCGACCAGCTCGTCGCCCTCCTTGACCTTGGTCGGCACCTCGAACAGATCGGCCACCTCCAGGAGTTTTTCGGTGTCCTTGATCCGGTAGTCGTCGGTCTCTTTTCTGGCCGCGGCCAGGAAGACCTCGGCCACGCCCCGGCCGTGGTCCGAGTGGGCCGCGGCGCCGGCGGCGACCATCCGGGCGAAGTTGCGCGCGGCGATGGTTTCGGGGGTGGCCCCGCACAACCCCTTGCGGGTGTCTTCGCCCTCGATCCCCTTCTTGGGCAGCGGCAGGCGGCAGGGGCCCTGGGAGCAGTTCTTGCAACAGGTGCCCTGCTCGCCGATGTTGCAGGGCTTCATGGTCTGGGCCCGATCGAAGATGGTCTCGACGTTGTCCCTTTTGGCCTTCTCGAGCATCTCCATGGTCGCGAAGTCGATGGTCTGCTCCGAGGGCTTGACCTCCTTCTTCTTGGCCTTGACCTCGGGCGTAACTTTGTCGTCGTCTGCCATAAGAGGTTCCTCCTCCTGTTTCTTGAAACTAACCGGTGATGAAGCCCCGTCTCACGCGAGTCAGGGTGTGGTCTATGTATAGGGCTTTCGGTCCGGCCAACCCTTTTGGTTTAGGTTGAATGACTAAATTGTCTCTCTTCTTCTTCCGGGAAGACCGCTTGGGCTCAGCGGACATGGGCGCCTCCGTTTCAGTTGAGTGAGTCGCCGGTTCGGCCGCCGCCGGGGGCCCGGCCGGAGACGAGGCACCGGGGGCCGCTTGGGCCTCGATTCGATCCTCGACCGGCGCTGCGTCCGGCGCGACTCGGGGTTCAGCCGTGGTTTGAGGGGTGGATTCAGGTCTTGACGCGACGGGCCCCGCCTTTTTGGCCGTCGCGGTGGATTTTGTCTTCTTGGTCGCCGGTTTGGCGGCCGTCTTCTTGGCCGCCGGTTTGGCGGCCGCCTTCTTGGCCGCGGTCGATTTCTTGGCGGCGGCCTTTTTCTTGGTCCCTTGGGCGGCCTTGCCGGCCTTGCCTTTTTGGGCCATCTGAGGCTCCCCGTCTAAGGGATACTATGGGTCAACGACCGATAATCGGCCCCCGGCCGACCCGGAAGAGCTTGCGCTCGATGAAGACGGCGTCGGGACCGGCCACGTCCCTGGGCTTGGGCGAGATGACCAGGTTTTCCCGATCCTCCTCTTCTTCGTCCCCCTCACCACCGGCCGCGGCATGCTTGGCCTTGGCGGCGGCCCGCTTGGCCATGAGTTCGGCTTCCGCCGCTTGGCGCTCGGACTTGGCCGCATCGCGCGCCTGGCGCTTGGACGCGGCTTCGGCCTCAGCCTTGGCCTGGGTGGCGGCTTCGGCCCGGGCCTGGGCCGCTTCCTCGGCCTGGGCGGCCTCGGCTTCCTTCTCCTTCTTGGCGGCGGCGATGTCGACGACCTTTTCTTCTTTTGTCTCTTCCGACACGGGGGCGGCGGCCGGCTTGGCCGCGGGCTTAGCCTCGGGTTTGGGCGGTGCGGCGGCCGGCTTGGGCGCGGCGG
>JAHJDS010000523.1 GCA_018812395.1 Pseudomonadota bacterium | reverse complement strand
GCCCCTGCTGCGGCCGGACGTGCTCCGGGCCGGGGCCGACTTTTTCGAGCACAACACGGTCACGACCAACGGCACCCTCGATCTGATCGAACTGCCCCGGTGCACCTACGTCGTTTCGGTCGACGGTCCGCCGGAGTTGAACAACGCCGTCAGGGGCCGGGGCGCCTTTGACAAGGTGATCAAAACTTTGTCTCGCCTGCCGGATGATTTTAGGCCGACGGTGATGTGCCAGTGCGTGGTGACCAGGAAAAACGAGGATTCCCTCGAGGAACTGGTGCAATTACTCATTCCCACCCGGGCTCAGGGGCTGACCTTTTCCTTTTACGTGCCTCCCCGAGACGACCGATCGGACCTGACCTGGGGCACCGCCAAGCGCCGCGACCGGGCCGTGCAGGAGGTACTGCGGCTCAAGGGGAAGTACCCCGACTTCATCTGGAACAACGGCCGCGGCCTCGAATTGACGCTCTCGGAAAACTCCAAGGCCGTGACCGACAATTGCCCTTCCAAGCGGCTGGTCCTGCCCCTCTACCTCGAGGGCGACCAATTCGTGACGCCCTTTTGCTGCTACGGCAACGATGTGGACTGCGATCTGTGCGGGGCCTGGGTGGTCTTCTATCTGGCGGTCAAAATCCAGCAAGGCCACCCGCTGCTGAGGGCCGCTTCGTAACACGGCTAAGGACCGGCCACGTGGATGGGACCGTGGGCCGGTCCTGGTCTGAATCGGGAGCCACCGTCAGGACGCGTCAGGGCAGTTTAATTTCCTCGCCGGGGTCAATGGGATTCATCACCAGGCCGGTGAGTATCTTGGGATAAAAGTAGGTCGTCTTGCGCGGCAGGATCAGACCGGCCCGGGCGATCCGCTCGACCTGTTCGATGCGGGCCGGGTTGAGCAGGAAGGCCAGGCGGGCCTTGCCGCGGACGACCGTGTCCATGACCTTGTCCGTGTTGGACCAGTAGGAGATGGTCTCCTCCTTGTCCAGGTCCTCGGCGGTCAGGCCGAGGAGGTGCATCAGGATGACCCGGGTCAGGACCACCGAGTCAAGCTCCCACATCGGCTCGGGCACGCTGCTGTTGACCACCCTGGCCATGACCCCGTCCTTGAGGGTCAGGGTATAGAAAGTCTTTTCCCCGGCCGCCACCAGGCCGATGGTGCTGGCCCGGTTGCCGTTCTTTTTCATGGCCGCCTTGAAGGCCAGCCGGGTGGTCGTCGATGAATGGGCCGTGTACGAGAAACGCTCGACGTGGAATATTTCGCCGGCCCGGGAGATGAAATCCTCGGGGTCGAATCCCTCCAGGGTCGGTAACATCCGGTGAGCGGGCAGGATGACCAGGCCGGGGCAGCCGGTGGCGCACAGGAACATCATGGTGTAGTTGAAGGCCGCGCCGGGACCGGCCTGGGGGTACAGGTCGCTCATCTGACGCCGGTAGTTCTGGGCCGTTTCATAGCGGTGGTGGCCGTCGGCGATGAAGACATTTTTGGGGGACATCAGTTCGGCCACCCGGCGGATGACGGCCGACTCCCTGACGGCCCAGATCCGCTGGCCGCAACCGTCGAGGTCGTCGAAGTCGTGGATCGGCTCGCCCAGGTGGGCCGTCTGCTGCAAGGTCCCGATGATTTCCAGCTCGTGGTCCGGGTAGACCGAAAAGATGCACGAGAAGTTGGCCCGGACCTGCTTGATCAGTTCCAGCCGCTGTTTCTTGGTCCCGGAAAAGGTGCTCTCGTGGGGCAGGATGACCCCGTCCTCGTAGTCCTGGGCCTTGACCAGGACGATCATCCCCCGCCGGGTGATCGTCTGGCCGCCGTGGACGCGGAAATCGGTTTCCGTGTAGTAGACGGCCGGCCGTTCATCACGAATCAAAACCCGCTCTTGCTGCCAGGTCCGGAAGTAGGCGGCCGCCCGGGTGTAGCGGTTGTTCCGCTCGTCGTCGCCCGCCAAGGTCTGACCCAGGATCAGACGAATGACGTTGTGGGGGTCCACCCGGTGCAGTTCCTCCTGCTGTTCGGGCGGAATAACGTCATAGGGCGGCGCCGTGACCGCGCGCATGAGCGAGATCGCTGGGGGATTATAGTGGACCCCCCGAAATGGCCTGATCTCCGCCATCGGATACCTCAAAAGACAAGGGCGGCGAATCGGGTTCGCCCCGGTGTCTGAATCATGGTATTATTTGAAGCCCCGTCACCAACCGGACACCATTATATATGGTGATCATGGGTTAGGCAATACAATATTTTGTATAGTTGCCCCTGGGGACGTTTTTTTGCCTCTGTGCGCCCCACATGGTTTTTTATCCAATACGGATAATATGGGGCGGTCCCTGAAATGAAGGTCAGAAAGATATCCCATCGCCCGGCGTTTGGCAACCCTTTTTCACGCTCCCCAAAAGAGGCCCGCCCCCGGCCTCGGTATGGACAAACCTGTTGACTGGTTTTTCATAAAAAGATAGACTTGTCACGTTAACCCAAATGGGAGGTAAGCGTCCCCGTGGACGACGGCTCATCTAAAGGATTTTTCGCCCGCCTGACCAACCTTTTTCCCCACCGCAACCACAGCGCCGAGGATTTCGAGAAGGAAATCCAAACGCTCATCGCCGAGGGTGAGGAACAGGGAATCATCCAACACGCGGAAGGAGAGATGCTTCAAAGTATCTTCGACTTCCGTGACACCATCGTCCGCGAGGTGATGGTCCCCCGGACGGCCTGCGTCGGCCTGTCAATTGAAACGCCGATCGAGGAGGTGGTGGCGGTTATCATCCAGCACGGCCACACCCGCATCCCGGTCTTTGATGGCGACATCGATCACGTCCTGGGCATCCTGCACGCCAAGGACTTCCTCCAGTTCTGGGGCCAACAGATCGGGCCGGACGAGATCAGGTCCATTCTCCGCCGGCCGTCGTTCGTGCCCGAGACCAAACTCATCCGGGATGTTCTCAGCGAGATGCGGCGCCGGGAGGAGCATCTGGCCATTGTCATCGACGAGTACGGCGGCACCGCCGGGCTGATCACCATCGAGGACATCCTCGAGGAAATCGTCGGCGAGATCCGCTACGAGCACGACCAGGAGGAGCCCGGGCTGGTCGCCCTGGACGACGGCTCGGTGCTGGTTGACGCCCGGCTCAGCGCCGTGGACCTGGCCGCGCACTACCAGCTCGAACTGCCCGAGGGCGACTTCGAGTCCGTGGGCGGCCTGCTCATTCACCTCACCGGCCGGGTGCCCCAGACCAAGGAGAAGATCGTCTTCGGCCCGGTGCAATTCATCGTCCAGTCCGCCGACCAACGCCGGGTCCACCAGGTCAGGATCGACTCCGTCGAGTCCCCTCCAGTGGCCGAATCCGACCCTTCCAAGTGACCGGGCTTGATTCCGGTTTCGATTCAGGTTACAACGCGGTCTAATATCCAGACCCCAGCCACACTGATGACGGAGTGATCGTGACCTCCCAGGCCCAGTCCGCGGCCGGCCGTTTTTTAAGTTCGATTTGGCTCCGCTATCTTCTGGCCGGCGCCTCCGGCCTGGCCACGGCCCTGGCCCTGCCCAAGCTGAGCTGGTGGCCCTTGGCCCTGGTGGGACTGGTGCCCCTGTTTTCGGCCCTCGAGGGTGCCCCCTTCTGGCGGGCGTTTCGCCTGGGACAGGTGGCCGGCACGGTCCATTTCCTGGTCATGGTCTCCTGGCTGCCCCGGACCATGGAACTCTACGCCGGGGTCCACTGGTCGCTGTGCTATTTGGCGCCGCTGATCCTGGCCCTGTTCCTGGGTCTGTACTGGGCCCTGTTCGCCGGGTGTTACGCCCTGGCCGTCGGTCGAGGGATACCCGGCCTGCTGGCCGCCCCGGTGTTTTTTGTCGCCTTCGAAATTTTACGGGGCGCTATTTTCACCGGGTTCGCCTGGATGCCGCTGGGCAATCTGCTCGTCGGGGCCCAGGAACTTATTCAGGCGGCGGATTTCTTCGGCGTCTACGGCCTGAGCCTGGCCGCGGTTTTTATCAACTACTGCCTCTGGGCCGCCCTGGTGGGCCGGACCAGGCTGAGGGCGTTTTGTTTCCACCTGGCCCTGGCCGCAACGGTGGTGGTGGCCCTGCTGGTCTACGGCCTGATTCGCCTGCCCCAAATCCGGACGAAAATCGTCGCCTCGCCCCGCATCTTCGTCTCGGTGCTCCAGGGCAACATCCCGCCGCTGATGAAACACGATCGCCGGCCCGAAAACATTTATCGCTCCATTGACACCTACGGCCAGTTGACGCGGATCGTCCAGGCCGACACGGCCTTCCTCCGCCAGTGGATCGACCAGGTCTCGCTCCTACAACCGCCCCTGTGGGCCTGGGGTCCCCACCTGATCATCTGGCCCGAGACGGCGCTGGTCTTTCCCTATGCCACCGAGGTCCGCAACCGGTGGCAGGAGCGCGCCCGGCCCTACAGCCGCCGGGTATTGAGTTGGACCAGGTACGAAAACACCTGGCTGGTCCTGGGCAACGTGGCCGTCGAGGTCACCGGAGATCTGAAGAAAGTCAAGCCCTGGCGTGACGCGGTCAGCGTCTTCAACCGGGCCACCCTGGTCGACCCCTTGGGCCGCGAGGCCGGGCATTACGACAAGGTCCATCTGGTGCCCTTCGGCGAGTACCTGCCCTGGCCGTGGCTGACCGGGTGGCTACGGAACCTGTCGAGCAACATCGGCAATTTCAGTCCCGGCCAAAAGGGCCGGCTACTCCAGGTCTATTTGGTGCCCGTGGACGTCCTCGCCTTTGTGGACCGGGTCCTGCCGGACCTGATCCGCCGTAGCGTCCAGGCCCGGGTGCTACGCGCGCATCGCTTCGGCCTGGGGGTCCTGGTCTGCTATGAATCGATCTTCCCCGACCTGGCCCGGACCCAGGTGGCCCGCGGGGCCGGCCTGATGATCAACATCACCAACGACGCCTGGTTCGGCCGGACCTCGGCCCCCTACCAGCACCAGGCCCACATGATCCTGCGGGCCGTCGAGAACCGGCGACCCGTGGCCCGGGCGGCCAACACCGGGTTTTCCAGCTTTATCGAGCCCACGGGGACGCTGTTCAATCGAACCGACCTCGAGACCGTGGACGCCCGGACGACCCTCATCCCGGTCCTGGCGGGCCGAACGGTTTACACCCGCTTCGGCCATTACTTGGACTGGTTGTGTCTTGTCCTGGCCCTTGGTATGATTATACGGATGATGGTTAATCGGAGGCACTATGTTCGCTGAGTTAAAAG
>JAHJDS010000522.1 GCA_018812395.1 Pseudomonadota bacterium | reverse complement strand
GCTCGACCGTGAGGGGTACTTAGGGGAAACAGTTTCCCCTAAGTCGCAGGGGAGTCCAGAGGGGCCTTGCGACCGAGGCCCCTCTGGTCCTGGGGGGTCGCGGGGGGCTGGAAGAAAACCCCCCGCAACCATGGCGGTCTTATTCCTTTTTGATTTCTTTTCCGGATGCCTCGGCCGCCCCTCTGGTGCCGGCGACACCCAGACAGCAAACTATCTGGGCCACCCGGAAAAGCATGCCGTTACCATCGATTCCGTATCAACAGTTTTTAGTGACAGTTGAGGCCAGCATGGTATGATTGAAATTAGTGAACAAAGCACCAATGTCGATCAGTTGCCTGAACTGGCCCAGCGAGTGGACCTTTCTTCTATACGACAGGAAATTATAGGAGAGGTCCGCCTATATGTAATACTCTAATCATTTGGAGTGTGCGTAATGTACATAGAGCAATTTTTCGGCACGCTTAGCACCTTCCAGATCATCGTTGCCGCTGTAGCTTTATTGACAGGCATCTATACATTTTACAAGCATTTTCTTGAGAAGGCGCGGTTTGCGATTTACTCAGGCGATCGTATGACTTTAGTCATTTCGCAAGGTGGAGGCTGCAGGAAGTTCCAGCTGGGTGCTAACCTTGTCAATAAGGCCGTAAAGACCGGGACCTTGCATCGTTTGGAGGCCGACGTTACTCCACCCGGAAACACGGCCAATAGGTATCAATGGCGCATCTTCGTCAAACATAAATCTGGCACCCTTGACCGCGAACCTGAGGCAGACGTGTACCCGGTGTCGTTGGCCGGTAAGAGCAGTAAACAAGTCTTCATTGAGTTTGAATTAGTTGACCCACAAGTCATTCCAGATTGGCCGCCCGGTCGCTACTCGGTAAAGCTCCTCGGATGGGTCAACAAGATAAATCGGAAAAAGAGAACCAATCTTAAGAGTGAATTCCACTTCACGGTATCCGACGATTTGGCCCAGTATATTGATAAAACCGAACCGCCAGGGCCGAGATATAAACCTGTTGATTTAGAGGAGTGGGCTCCACAACGATGAAGTCGTAGCGAGTGGCCTCGCCCCGCCAATCGCGGAAAGTAATTACAGCGTCCTCACACCCCGGCGATCTGGCGGGCGATGTTTACCCGCGACTCCAGGTCATACAGCCGATTGACCACGATCTTGTTGGTCACCGGCGAGCCGGCCGCGTTGATCGTGAAGCCCAACAGCGTCCCGGTCAGGCGCGACGCGGCCAGGTCCTGGGCCAGGTTCAGGATCCGCAGGCGCTCTTCGGTGGTGAACTCCGGGCTCGCCGCCAGGGCGTCGTCGATGTACGGCCGCAGCTCGGGGTTGTTCCAGTCCGCCTCGGTGGGCATGGTCACGATCAGGCCGCCGGCGATGTCGTGCAAATGACTGAGGTGAATTCCCAGGCGGGAGCGGATGTGGTCCAGGCCCGAGTTGGCGATGATCGCGTCGGGCAGAAACACCCCGCTGGCATGTTCACTCCCGGCCGCCCCGGCCCCCAGGGCGCAGCCAAAGGCGGTCTCGGCCGCCATCATCATCTCGGTGATCTTGTCGCGGATGTGGGAGGGTTTCAGGCCCAGGCCGTTGGCCCGGGCGCAGAGGGCGGCCGTGCCCAGGATCAGATCGGTGTGCCCGGCCGAGCAGGCGCACTTTGATTGGCGGTGCAGACAGGCGAAGTAAAATGGCAGCTTCACGGCCTGATCCCACTCGCCGCACATGAAGACTCGCTCCTCGGGAACGAAGACCCGGTCGAAAATGGTCATCGCCTCGACCCCCATGAACCGTGAGGACAGCGGGCTCTCCAGGTCCACCGGTCGGGAGGGGCCCGGCGAGGGCCGGGCGATCATCTTCAGGCCCGGCGTGTCGATGGGCACGGCCAAGGCCACGGCAAATTTTTCGTCCTGCGGGCCCAGGGCCCGGCAAGGCACCGCCACCACCTGGTGGGCGCCGGGGCCGTAGGTGGTGTGCAGCTTCACGCCCGAGACCACGATGCCGTCCGCCCGGCGCTCGACGACGCGCAGGTCGGCGGGCCTTGGCTGCTTCGAGGGCGGCAGGGAGCGGTCGCCCTTGGGGTCCATCATCCCCCAGGCGATGGCTTGACCGCTTTGTTGCAGGTGCTTGATGAACTCGACGTAGCGGGGAAAGTAGGTCGTGCCGTGGGCCTGGTCGATGTCAAAGATCATGGCCCAGGTGACCGACAGCATGTTGGACATGCAGCCCGCGCAGATCCGGCGGCCGCTCACCTCGCGGGTCAGCCGGGCCTTGACCAGCACGTCCTCCTGTGTCTGCTGGATGTGGAGGTGCAGCCGGGAGACGTCCTCCCCGGTCAGGGGCGAGGTGACGGCGAATTTGGCACGCGTCTCGGGAGAGCGGGCCTGGTCGTAACCGGCCTTAAGGTGATTGATGGTCTGGCGCAGCAAGGGATGCTCCCACACTTTGTCCACCCGCTCGCCGCGGACGTAGACCTCAGGGCTAAAAACCTTCAGGCTCTCGACATACTCGTCGCCGCTCAACAAGGCCATGGCTCGCTCCTTGGGGATGGTCTTAGATTAGGTGAGAAGTGGGGCAGCCTATTCATTCAATCTTTTAAGGTCTTCCTGGATCTCTTTGAGCTGCTTGTCCGAAATCTTGGTGAAGGACACGCCCAGACCAGGTATCCGCGACCGGACGCCCCAGTTCACCTGGCGCCGGACCTCGCCCTCGACCGGGGTCAGGTCCGTGAAGTCCATGAACCTGAGCCAGACCTGACGCTGACCGACCCAGTTGTCCAGAAATACCAGAAACACCCCGCCCTCGGAGATGTCCAGGGCCACGGCTCGCTGTCCGTCCTCGGGCCGGCAGTGTCCATTGGAGTAGATCGTTACGTTGTAGTGAAGGTCGTGCCGGTCGTGGGTCCGGATGGTCCGGGCCTCGAACGCGGCGGCCTGGCTGGTGATGAACTTGTCCAGGCCGATGTCGGACGCCTTGGTCTGGCCGAAGTAGGACAGCTCGACTCGCCCCAGAGTGTCATTCCGGTCGATCCGCATCACCGGAAAGATCTCGAGGATCGTCTGCAACCGGCGCTTTTCCCGGGGGGTGATTCCCAGCTCGGTGGCCGTGTCGATCAGCACGCCGTTGTACGGGGTCTTTGACAGGGCTTTGAAAAGCTCGGACGGACCTGAGACCGTGTCGTACTCGGCCCGAAGGACGTTAAGCGCCTGCTGATAGTGCTGCCGCGCCGGACTCGGCCGACTGACCAGTACCAAGCGTACACTCACCTGGGACCCCCTGGTAGATGCCGCCCGTCATCCTCTTATCGGTCACCCGCCCCTGCCCGGACGTTAACACACCGGCCGCCAATGTCGCCAGAAAAATAAGGAATCTGAGCAAGAGGGTTGATAGCTAGCCTGGACGCGACCTGACCGGGTACGGGTCATATAACTATCCTGCCTATAAACAATTACGCCCCCTGGCCGTTGGCGTAGGGACGGCGCTTGCGCCCCAGTCGGCCCAGGCGCCCGTGACGTCATGCGGCCAGCCCAGCGGGATTGACAAATAGAGCACTCCATAGTATCATAAATAATTATCATAGTTGGCTTGAAGAACTTATAAAATAAAATGTTGCAATATTAAACCATGAAAGTACCAGGAGTTGAATGTATCGGAAAACAGTCTGCTATGGACGGTTGATATCAACCGTATTTTTAGGGGCGTATAACAGTTTTGAGAGGGGGGAAAAGCCATGAAACAAATCGAACTTACGGCCTTCGATCTCGCCCAGAGATTCGTCGGAGTAAAGGAGGTGCCTGATACCGCCTCGAATCCTCATGTGCTGGCCATGCTTCGGCTGGATCAAAAATGGCCCAAGGGAGATCACGTTCCGTGGTGCTCTGCCTTCATTAATTACGTGGCCTGGCTGTTACGCCTGCCTCGCTCAAAGAGCTTAATGGCTCGCTCTTGGCTCCTGGTGGGTAAACCGGTCCCAAAAGAGGAAGCTGAAGTTGGATTTGACGTGGTAGTCCTGAAACGTGGTGGAGCTAATCAACCAG
The DNA here is from genome assembly GCA_018812395.1 of Pseudomonadota bacterium. Taxonomy (GTDB): domain Bacteria; phylum Desulfobacterota; class Desulfarculia; order Desulfarculales; family JAHJDS01; genus JAHJDS01. Next base: position 2,739 of record JAHJDS010000522.1, on the reverse strand, counting down.
GCCCGGAAAAGATTGACGCTCCTGGTCATGTCGGCCTGTTCGCGGGTCGGGAGGGCAAAAAGGTCCTCATTCTTGGGGGCAACCAGTCAGACGCGGTCAATGTCTCCCTCTATCCGGAGACTCTGGTTCTCGGGGTCAGGCGTCTGGCGTAAAGGCGGGTATTCGAGCCGCAAGGTTGGTTCACGGGACGGTTGGCCTGACTGGCCGCCCGTGAACCAAACAATCAGTTGCATCACCGACTGATATCTTTTCGATATTAGTCTTCAGCGCCATCCGTCATAGAACTTAGAACGACCGGCCGGCCATTGGCCGGTCGTCTCGACGTCAGGCTGGTCCTATTTGACGCAGGTGATCCACTCGAAGCTGCCGCAGCGGCCGATGGTGCACAGTTGCCCGCTACCCATCATTTTGGTCGGGGTGATCTGAATGAGCGGGGCCTTCCAGTTGACGGCCCGGCGATACCCATTGCGTCGACAGAACTCGTTGGCCGTCTTATGACCGCAGTGCTGGGACCAGGTCCAGCACCAATCCAGGCGGAAACCCTCATACCGGGGGCTCCTGAAAGTCCTCGTCTCCCCCCCGATCGGGACGCACTTGCATTGCCAGGCCGTTCCCACCGGGCACCGGGGATACTGGGCCGGCATCATCTGGCCGGACGCCCCTCCGGCCAACGCCGGCCCGCCGGTCACGACCGTTGCCAATAACATCACGGCCGCCATCAAGATCTGTTTCATGTTTCCTCCCCTCGCCGTTTCTTGGTCGAATCGTGCCCCAGACCCGATGATAGCATGGTCAGGCCCAGGAACCAGAGCTTACGCCGTTTTGGGACGCGCCCGACCCCCGGTTGCATCACCAGGCGAATTTTGGCAAGATGGCAAAGCAATTCACCCCCCTTTTTAGGGAGACAAGGCCATGCCGCAGGGACAGCTGCAAAAACTGGACGCCATCGAGTTGACCAAGGATATCCAGGACGATTGGCGCAACTTCGAGGTCTGCCGGATCAATGACCACGCCGTGCGCCTGAGCGCGGTTAGGGAGGGCTTTGGCGTCGACTGGCACAGCCACCATCGCGACGAGCTGTTATACGTGGTCCAGGGGCGGCTCATCGTGGAGTTGGAGGATCGGACCGAGCAATTGGTCTCCGGCCAGATGATGGCCGTTCCTCAAGGGGTGCGCCATCGCACCACGGCCGGCGAGCGGACCGTGTGCCTGAACATCGAGCACGCCGGCAGCTCGCCCCAGGGGGACTGACGAGCATGGACGAGAAAGTCAAGCGGGCCATCTTTGCTCAGGTCGAGCAAGAACCCTTTGCCCGAAAATTCGGCCTCGAACTCCTCGACCTCGACGCCGGTTACTCCAAGGTGGCCATGACCTTCACCCCGGACATGGCCAACATCTTCGGCATGGCCCACGGCGGGGCCCTGTTCGCCCTGATCGACGAGGCCTTCGAGACCGCCTCCAACTCCCACGGCACCATGGCCGTGGCCCTGAACATGTCCATCACCTACGTCGCCGCGCCCCCGCCCGGGGCGCGCCTGATCGCCGAGGCCCGGGAGTTCTCCCGGACCCGCAAGACGGCCAACTACGACATCAAGGTCCACGACGACGAGGGGCGACTGATCGCCTCGTGCACGGCCCTGGTCTATCGCCAGGGCGCCCCCCTGCCGTTCTTGGACGACAAGTAGCTTTAACCGGCCCCCAGGAGATCATCGCCCATGACCACTCCGACCCGCCGACCTTTTTTCGCGGCCACGAGCCTGACCATGGTCCCTTACCGGGACATCGAGACCACCGCCCGGACCATCCTGGCCAACATGCCCGAAGCGCCTTTCCTGCCGGTGATGACCCGGTCCTACCGCTGGCTTTTGGAAGGCTTTCCGTGCCTGGTCATTGATTCGGACAAAAAGCTGGTCATGATGGCCCCGCCCGAGGAAAGGGAGGCCGAGGTCCTGGAATTCTACGACCGGGTCGAGCAAGACGACCTGGACCACTTCGCCACCACGCCCCGGACCGCCCCGTTCTACGAGGCCATGCTCGAGGAGATAAGCCGGGCCGACACGCCGGACCTGAAATGGCTCGCCGTCCAGATCCCGGGCCCGGTGGTCTTGGCCGACTCCTGGCGGCAAATGGACGGCAAGCCCTGTTTCCACCACGAAACCCTGCGGGACATGGTCAAGAAAACCGTGGCCCTCAAGACCAGGTGGCTGGAGCGAAGGATAAAGGAGGCCCTCCCCGGCGTCGAGGTCATCGCCGATCATCCGGAGCCGACCCTGGTCGGTTTCACCTCGGCCCTGGGCGGCGGGTCGCGCCATGACCTGATCGGGGCCATCGAGGAGGGCTTCGCCGGCGTGACCGGCCTCCGGTGGGTCCACTGCTGCGCCAATATCGACTGGTCGCTCTTGATAGAGGCCGACATCGACGTCATCAACTTCGACGCCTTTGCCTACGCCGACAAGGTGGCCCTTTACGCCGAAGGACTAAAAACCTTCCTCGAGCGGGGCGGCACCATCGGCTGGGGCATCGTCCCCGTCGAGCCGGAGACGCTGCGGAACCAGACGCTCGACACCCTGGTCGACCGCCTGCAAAACGGCATCGATCTCCTGACGGCCCAGGGCCTGGACGAGGCGAGACTCGCCGCCGCCTCGTGGGTCCTGCCCTCATGCGAGCCGGCCCTGCTGTCTCCGGAACTGGCCGACCGGGCCTTCAGCCTGACCAGGCACGTCTCAGAGGCCATGCGGG
>JAHJDS010000521.1 GCA_018812395.1 Pseudomonadota bacterium | reverse complement strand
GACTTTCGTCGCTTGGGTACGGCCATGATATCTCCTGACGCGGATCGGTGAAGATCCGCCGATACTCGTCGCCCGCCTCAGCGGGGACGCCAGTCTTTCAGTTTTTCCCACCGGGGATCGGGCGGCCCCTCGCCGCAGCGGCAGGCCTCGCGGCCGAGGTCCGCCCCGCAGCCGGGGCAAATCCCCGGGCAGGCTTCCCGACAAAGGTAAACCATGGGCAGGCTCAATTCAACCTGGTCCAGGACGACCCGGTCCAGGTCGACTTCCTCTTCAAAATAGACGGCCTCCAAATCACCGCGGTCGAGCTGGAACTCCTCGGGAAACTCCTCGGGCAGAGGCGACAGGATGACGTCCACGGCCAGGTCGATCTCCCGGGAGGCCTCGGCCAGGCAACGCTGGCAGGCCAAAACCAACCGGCCCGTGACCGCGCCTCGGACCCGGACGCCCTCACCGACCGGCTCGATGAAAAAACGGGCCTCCAGAGGGTCGCTCAACCGCCCCGGCGCCAAACCGTCCGCCGCCGCGCCGCCTGGCCCGAGATCGAACTCCACCCGGAGCCCGGAGGCGGGTATGTCTTCGGGTCTAAGACGCATACGCCCCTCACGCCCGCCCCACCCCGTCGGCAACGGCGCCCCTCTGGGCCATTTCGCTTGAAGCAGTCATTATATTATGGCCCGGGGGCGTGTCAAGCCTTTTCCCGACCGCCATCCTGGGCGACCCGGGCCCCGACCATCCTTGTCAAACCCTCATAATAGTGGTAATAATTACACTATATGGCTCGGTTCGGCCAGGCCCGGCCGCCCCGGGGCCGAAAACGCGCCCCCGGGCATTTATCGTCGGATCGGGCCGCGCCGCCCGCGGGGTCGAGGCCGGCCCAGGAGGACGCCATGATTCGCCACCCGGCCGTGGCCGGACAGTTTTACCCGGACCAGCCTGATTACCTCCGGCAAGTCATCGAGGGGTTTTTGGTCGCCGAAGGACAGCCGATCAAGGCCGTGGCCGTGGTCGCGCCCCACGCCGGTTACGTCTATTCCGGGCCCCTGGCCGGCCGGGTCATGGCCGCGGTCGAGGTGCCCGAGACGGTCGTCATCCTGGGGCCCAACCACTCCGGTCTGGGCGCCGACCAGGCGATCATGACCGAGGGTCAGTGGGTGACGCCCCTGGGGAACGTCCCCCTGGACCCCGAGCTGGCCCACCTGATCCTGGACCACGCCCCGGACCTGACCGAGGACGCCCGGGCCCACGCCCGGGAACACTCCCTCGAGGTCCAGGTGCCGATCCTCCGGCAACGTAATCCCGACCTGAAAATCGTCCCCATCTGCCAGTCCTACACCGACTTCGAGACCTGCGAGGGCATCGGTCAAGGGATCGCCAGGGCCGTCCAGGAATACCAGCGAAAAACCCTGATCGTGGCCAGCACCGACATGACCCACTTCGAATCGGCCGAGAGCGCCAGACAAAAGGACGAACTGGCCATCGCCCGCATCCTGGCCCTGGATCCCGAGGGACTGCTGAATACGGTCCGTGGTCACGGGATCAGCATGTGCGGCGTCGTCCCGACCACCACCGCCCTGGTCGCCGCCCTCGACCTGGGGGCCACCCAGGCCAAACTCATCGACTACACCAACTCCGGAGAGGTCAACCACGATTACCGGAGCGTCGTCGGCTACGCTGGCGTCGTGGTCGATTAGCCGGAGGCCCGTTCCAGATAAGTTGACGCCGCCCCCGGCCCGTGTTAGCTTTTTTTCGAATCCCGACCGATTCGGTCTCCCATAATTAACTGACACGGATTGTCACACGGAAGTCAAACATGCTTAGCTTCTTACCGGCCCCCCTTCGCGGCGCCCTGACCCTGGCGCTCTATGCCGCCGACACCCTGGCCGTCACCCCGGCCCTGCTCCTGACCGGCCTGATGAAGGCCATCATCCCCTGGGGACCCTGGCGTCGTTTCTGGGGCCGGGGGGTGGCCGGAGTGTCCGTCACCTGGGCCGTCATCCTCAACGCCATCTTGAGTTTCACCAACAAGATCGAATGGGACGTCAGCCTGCCCGAGGGCCTGAGGCGCGACCAGAGCTATCTCGTCCTGTCCAACCACCAGTCATGGGCCGACATCCTGGTCCTGGAAAAGATGCTCGTCGGCCGGATACCCTTCTTGAGGTATTTCCTGAAAATACAACTGTTCTGGGTGCCCATCTTGAACTTCGCCTGGTGGGCCCTGGACTTCCCCTTTGTCAGACGCTACTCCAAGGAAACCCTGGCTAAAAAACCGCACCTCAAGGGAAAAGACATCGAAATCACCCGCAAATCCTGCGAAAAATTCAAGAAAATACCCGTGTCCATCATGAACTTCGTCGAGGGGACCAGGTTCACCACGGCCAAGCACCAAAAACAAGGG
>JAHJDS010000520.1 GCA_018812395.1 Pseudomonadota bacterium | reverse complement strand
CGGCGGTCCAGGCCATTCTCGTGTTTCTCGGACATGGTTTCCCCCTGTGTTGAGGCATACGACCGGACACGATACCGGTCATCAGCAAATCACGGCCAAGACAAACCCGGTATCCCCAGAATTGGGGAGGTCGGCCGGGAGCGACTGGGGGGCGGGAGGCGATCATTATCAGGGCTAGTTTCTAAAACGCGACCTCGACCAGGCCGCTCAGCACGGCATGAACCAGTTCGGTCCGGTTGGTGACGTCCAGTTTCAGGAAGGAATTATTCAGATAGGTCCGCACGGTGTGGAAGCTGACGCCCAGGACCCGAGCGATCTCGCCGTCGGTCAGTCCCTTGGCCGCCAGGAGACAGACCTCGGCCTCCCGGGGCGACAGGCCGTGCTCCTGACGCAGATAGGCCGCGTCGAGCCGGGCCGCTGGTCGCTGGTAGGCCTGGACGACGATCAGCGGCCGGCCGGTGCCGGGCTCGTCGTCCCGGAGGACCGACAGGAAATAGGGGCCCCATCGGGTCTGGGACAGATCGCCTCTCAGCAGGCGGCCGACCCGGGTCATCAGCGTGGTTCGTTCCGGGTCGGCCAAGTCCGACTCCAACCGCCGGGCGGCCCGGTTCTGGTGGACGAGTTTTTCGTGAGAGTCATACACGAAGCAGGCCCCCGGGGCGCTCTCCCACAGGTCGGCCCATTGGCGGGCCGTGTCTTGGGCCTCGGCCCAGACCCGGGCGTTGCGCAGGGCGTTGGTGAAGTGGGGCCGGACGGCCTCGAGCAGGTCCTTGTCCCGGACCGTGAAGTCGGGCCGATGCGCGGCCCGCCAGATGCGCAGGTCCCCGATGTTCAGATCGCCGTCATAGGCGTAGACGTTGATGCCGTGGTGCAGCCCGTCGCGCTGCAGAAAGTCGTTGAAGAATTCGGTGCGCTCCAGTTCCTCCTGGGGCATGACCTCGACGACCAGGGTGGCGTGACGCCGCCTTTGCAAGGCCGGGGTGATCGGATCGTGGAACTGGTAATGGGCCTCGTAGCGGGCCAGGTTGTCCGGGCTCATGTTCAGATAGACGGCCCTTTGGAAGACCTCGGCGCTTTCGTTCCAGACGAAGGAGGCGGCGTAGTCGGCCTGCAACAGCGCCATTAGGTCCTCACAGGCCGACTGGCGCACCCGTTCCTCCTCGAGGCTCGAGGACAGCCGCTCCAGGACGCGGCACAGGAGACTGACTTCGTTGGCGCTGAGATCCTGCATCCCGACCCCCCCGGCCGGTTTTTTGATGTGCCTTCTGATATTCTCCGGCCCGGGGCCGCGGGTGTCAAGTCAATAGACCGCTCCCTGGCGTGGGCAAAAAATGCCGCGTGACCGTTTTCATGTTCGGGCGACTTGGTCTATAATCAGCCATGCCCGCGCGGTGCCTGGTCATTTTGCTGGACGGTCTGGGGGATCGGTCTTTTCCCGGGCTGGGGAACCAGACCCCGCTCCAGGCCGCCCGCACGCCGAACCTCGATGATTTGGCGGCCAAGGGGATAAACGGCCTGTTCCACGGCGGACGGCCGGGCCAGGCCCTCTCGTCCGAGAACGCCCACTTCACCCTGTTCGGCTATTGCCAGACCGAGTTTCCCGGCCGGGGCGTGTTCGAGGCCCTGGGGGCGGGGATCAATCTTGAGCCCGAGGACGTGGCCGTGCTGACCCATCTGGACGGGGTCGTCCGAGACGGCGACCGCCTGATCGTCAACGCCCACCGGCCCCGGATCGAGCCGAATCAGGCGGCGGACTTGTTTGGGGCCGTGGCCGAATTCGAGACCGACGAGGTGAGCGTCGACCTCCATCCCTGCGGCGGACCGGACGGGATCATCGTCCTTCGCGGCGAGTTGTCCCCGGACGTCACGGACACCGATCCCTCGGAAGTCGGTCAGGCGATCATCGAGCCCGAGGTTTTTCGTAACGCGGCCCACCCCCGCCGCGCCCGCCGGACCGCGGCCGCGCTCAAGAGGTACCTGACCTGGGCCCATCGGATTCTCGATGAGCATCCGGTGAATGAGGACCGCCGGCGCCAGGGTCTGCCCGCCCTGAATTTCCTGTCCACCCACCGGGCCGGACAGCTCCGGCCGGTGACGCCGTTTTTAGAGCGCTGGGGCCTGCGGGCCCTGACCATCTCCTCGGGCCTGGTTTATGAGGGCCTGGGCCGCTATCTGGGGATGGACACTTGGGCCGTGACCGACGGTCCGGATCCGGGCCGGGACCTGGCTCAGAGAATCGGGCTGGCCGCGGACCGCCTCAAAGATTACGACTTCATCCACGTCCACACCAAGGCCCCGGATCAGGCGGCCCACACCAAGGACCCGCGAACTAAGCTGGCGGTCATCGAGGAGTTGGATCAGGGCTTGGGCCGGGTGTTGCCCGATCTCTTGGCCGACCCCGAGACCCTGGTGGTGGTCACCTCGGACCACTCGACGCCCAGCGGATCGGACCTGATCCACAGCGGCGAGCCGGTGCCGCTGGCCATGGTCGGCCAGGGGGTTCGGGTCGATCAAGTGAATCGGTTTGACGAGATAAGCGCCGCCGCCGGCGCGCTGGGACTGCTTCGCGGCGACGAGTTCATGCTCCTGGTCCTCAATCACCTGGACCGGGCCCAGCTCGTCGGCCTGCGCCAGGCGCCGCAACCCACTCCCCATCGGCCCCGCAAGCGCCGTCCCTTCAGGATCGAGGAGTCATGACCCTGTCAAAGCCAAGGCACCCGGTCGGCGTGATTCACGGCCGGTTCCAGGTTTTCCACAATGACCATCTGAAGTACGTCCTGGCCGGGGCGGATCGGTGCGAGCATCTATACGTGGGCGTCACCAATCCCGATCCAGGGTTCGTCGAGTTTGATACGGCCAATCCGGAGCGCAGTCAACCGGAAAACAACCCCTTGACCTATTTCGAACGCTATCGGATGGTCTTCGCGGCGCTCCTGGCCGAGGGGCTCGCCCCGGCCGACTTCTCGGTGGTGCCCCTGCCCATCAACCGCCCCGAGTTTTTGAGGCATTACGTGCCCCTGGACGCGGTCTTCTTTCTGACGATCTACGACGGCTGGGGCGAGAAGAAGCTGGCCATGTTCCAGGAAATGGGGCTCGAGACCGAGGTCATGTGGCGGCGGCCGGCCGGCGAGAAGGGGATCACCGGCGGCCAGGTGCGGCGCCTGATCCGCGAGGGCGGTGACTGGGAGTCCCTGGTGCCGCTGGCCGTGGCCGAGATCGTCAGGGAGATTGATCTGGTTACACGACTCAAGACTTGATTATCATTTATCAAAACAGTTAGGGGGGGTAATCAAAACATGTCGCCTGAATTCGCCCATCTGTCAACGCCGAATCTGGCCGACGCCTGCCTGCGGGTGAAGGTGGCCCTCAGGATCGCCCCTCCCGGCATCAGGCCGGTATCGGCCGACAGGCGATTGTTTGGTCGAGTCCTGCCGGTCCGGCACTCCGGTTCAGTGGATATCTTTTTCGAGGCCATGGACCTGGCCGAGCCCGGCGACGTGTTGGTGATCGACAACCGCGGCCGCCAACATGAGGGCTGTATCGGCGATTTGACGGCCCTGGAAGCCCAGGTGGCGGGCCTGTCCGGGATCGTGGTCTGGGGATGCCATCGGGACACCACGGAATTGATTGACATCGGTTTGCCGGTCTTCAGCTATGGGGCCTATCCCGCCGGACCGGTTCGTCTCGATCCCCGGCCGGTCAAGGCCCTGGAGAGTGCCGGCTTCGGACCATTTGAGGTTGACCGGGGGGATGTGGTGTTCGGCGACGCGGACGGTGTCATCTTCTGCCCGGCCGATCGAATCGAGGAGATATTGAAGGCGGCCGACAAAATTTGGCGGGTCGAGCGAGGTCTGGTTGAGTCGGTTCGATCGGGGCGGACCCTTCGACAGCAGTTTCGTTTCAGCGATTATTTAGCCAGGCGCCGAATCGATCCGGATTACAGTTTTCGGGCCCACATCAAGGCCCTTGGCGCGGCCATTGAGGAGTAGAGATTGTTGCCATTGCGCGGTCAGAGGCTTGTCCTAACTGCCTGCAGGGTGGGGCCGTGCCCCACCGCGCATATTCTTTGATTAAAGGATGAAGATCGCCTTTCGTTGCGGGGGGTCTTCTCCCAACCCCCCGCGCCCCCCAGGGGCAGAGGGGCCTCCACGGCGAGGCCCCTCTGGACTCCCCCGCCGCTTAGGGGATTTCGCTCCCCTAAGTGTAATTGTCAAACAGGTTGTTTACGGTTTTCAGTCTGGAGACGGGCGGTTTGCCGTTGAGGGCGGTATGAGGACGGTGATGATTGTAGT
>JAHJDS010000519.1 GCA_018812395.1 Pseudomonadota bacterium | reverse complement strand
CGACGTACTGGGCGACGGCGAGGTCAAGATCGAGACCCGAGGTTTCGTAGGAAAAACTTGTCTCGAAGAGGCCCAATTCCTGAAAGACCTTCTGGGCCCCGAGACCAAACGTCATCTGACCCCGGCCTACTACAGCCGTGACGGAAAAACCATCAAGAAACACCTGCCTCTCTGTGGGTAGCGAAGGGAGAGCGAACCATGGACGACAACATATTCCAAAGAGCTTGTCTCATCCAGCTTCAGACCTCTTGCTGGACAGGCTCCAAAAACCTGAACCAACGGCTCGTCAAGGAAATCTCCGACAACGACTGGCTGAGAGCAAAGAAAATTCTGGTCAACCCAGAGTATTTGGCGCCGATCAAGCTCACGATCCACAAGGCCAGACAGCATCTCCATAACCAGGCCCTCTCCTTTCCTCTCACCGGTCTGAACCTAGTCCCCAAGGACTCCGTCACCGACATCGACTGCGCCTTGAAGAAATGCCGCAACAAGTTCTGGCACAAAGTCGAGGACTTCATGGCCAACTACCAGGGCGCTCGTGAGGAGGCCAGGCAAATCCTGGGTGACCTGTTCAACGAGGCCGACTACCCGATCAACATCCGAGACAGGTTCCGGTTCGAGTGGCGGTTCTTCACTCTCGACGTCCCCGACAGGGCGAGCATCCTGTCGCCTGAACTGTACGAGCGAGAGAAGCAGAAATTCCTGTCCATGATGGAGGAGACCAGGGACCTGGCCGTGGCAGCACTGAGAGAAGACTTCGGGGAGCTGGTCTCTCACCTGGTTGATCGCCTGGGTGGGGACGAGGATGGGAAGCCAAAAGTCTTCCGCGACTCAATGGTCGTCAAGATGAATGAGTTCCTCGGCGCTTTTCAGAAAAGGAACTTCTTCGACGACGACCGATTGGCCGAACTTGTCGAGGAAGCAAGGAGCATCGTCAGCGGCGTCTCTCCCAGCGATCTGCGATCAGACCAGGGTCTTCGGGAAAGCATCGCCAGAGACATGAGTCGGCTCAAATCCCAGGTGGACGAGGCCATAGAGGAACTCCCCAGGAGACGGATAAGAATGGCCGAGGCTGCATAGATTGGGTGGGGGCATTGATGGGCCAAGAGGAATTTTAATGTAGATTGGATCGGCCCTTCATTTGCCCCTCGCCTTCAGGAGGTGACCCATGAACGACAGACCATCTGAAACCAACCAGAACACTGAAGACCACCAAAAGCTTCTCGCCGATCTGAGCACTGTCCTTGTCGATGTGTTTGGCGGCATTGTCCAGAACGTCAAAGCAGAGGAGGATCTGCATCAGCCGGTCCGGGTGGTAGTTCGAGACCACGACAACCTGAAGGTGGACCCGGACAGCCCAGACTATGAGTGGCTCCTGGGAGAAGACACGGGTCTGCGAAGCACTTCCTATGTCACCGGTTTCAAGGACGGGTTCATCGCCGCCCTTCGCGACGAAAATTTCGGACCCGGCCATACCTGGACGGAAAAGGAGCAGGCCGACCTTTTCGAGGAGATAGACCGGTGGTTTGGATGAGATCGATCGAATGGGCAGCGGTTGTCGCTGTCCACTTTTTTTCTCACGGCCTAACAAACGGTTTTTTAGGTCCATACCCTGGACTTCGGGGCCCAAGACCAGATACCGGGAACCACTACCCTACGTCAAGATCTCTAACTTAATTATTTCGTTTACCGTGCGCCACTTTCGCTGATGCTGAACAATGTCGCGTGGTCATTTCTAAATACCGTTTCACCTGGCCAGATCCAGGCTGAAGGTGTTGTACGGGTATCAGAATTTGTTGAGCGCGAGGCGGAGGGCATTAAGCTGCCCTGAACAGTAATTGTGTTGACAGTTAGCCTTCCGATTGGATGGGTGAGTTTACTATGCGGCGTCCAGTTTTTCCACCTCTTCGAAGACATGTTGACGATAGAGGACCAGGCCATCGGTGAAGGTCTGCATCGGGGTCCGGCCCTGACAGTACTTGCCCTGGTTGGTCCGCTCGGTGTTGTACTCGTCCATGAAGCGGTCCAGGTCGGCCTGGATGTCCTCGATGGTCCGGTACAGCTTCTTGCGGAAAGCCACCTGGTAGAACTCGTTTTCGATGGTCTGGTGGAGCCTCTCGACTATGCCGTTGGTCTGGGGCTTGCGGACCTTGGTCCGGGTATGCTCGATGTCGTTGAGATGCAGGAATAGCTCGTAGGGGTGGGTGTCTAGCCGGCCGCAGAATTCGGGACCGTTGTCGGTCAGGACCCGAAGCACCCGCAGGCCTTGCTCGTCAAAGAAGGGCAGCACCTTGTCGTTGAGCAGGTCGGCGGCGGTGATGGCCGTCTTCTCCCGATAGACCTTGGCGAAGCCCACGTTGGAGTGAGTGTCGATGGCCGTCTGCTGGTAGATGCGGCCCACGCCCTTGATGGTGCCGACATAGCAGGTGTCCTGAGACACCAGGAAGCCGGGATGGGGGCTTTCGATCTCGCCGTGGGCCTCTCTCTTTTCCTTGGCCTCTTCCATGGCCTGGACCTGGGACTCGGTCAAGACGTCGGTGTTTTCAGCCGCCCATTTTTCCAGGCGCTTCAGGCGCTGGGCCTTGATTTGGAGATTATGCCTCAGCCAGATACTCCGGATGCCGCCGGCGCTGATCTGGAGGCCTGCCTTCTTGAGCTCGTTGGCGACCCTGACCTGGCCGTGTGTCGGAAACTGGAGCGAGTGGTCGAGCACCTTCTGCTCGATCTCGGGGGCGACCCGGTTGCCGATCCGGGGAGCACGGCGGCTCTTTTCCAACAGCCCCGACAGGCCCTGCTCGTCGATAGTCTTCTTGATGTCGTAGTAGTGCTGTCGGCTGATGCCCAGGCGCCGGCAGGCCTCGCTGATGTTGCCCAGCAGCTTGGCCAAGTCCACGATGTTGGCCTTGCGTTTGATGATATACTGCTCTTGGGTCATGGTCCTTCTCCTCATGGTTAAGATGTCTTTTGCCAATACCCATCTTAACCGGAAGGCCATGGCCCTTTCACCTGAGAGGGCCCTCACCTGTCAACGCAAGTCGTGACTAGGGCAATTAAGCGACAATTTTTACTGGTTATTTCTGACCGTTCCCTATGAATCCTTGACTATTAATTACTTCTCCTGCCTTAACTTTGGGTGCCATCCGTCTAAGTAATAGCGTTAACCTAAATAAGTCCATTATTGCCTGATATTTCCACATACCTAATTGAACATGGACATAAAAAGTAGATCGATCATTTTTAAGTCTTATTGCTCAGCCTCCTTATTTTCTTCTATTCACGTTTTTCCAAATGTTACCGCCGCTTCCTGATAGGTTGAACAAACCTGTTCTGTTTTGTTATTAGATATTATAGTACCTTTGGTTTTTCTATCAGTCCAATATTCTCCGTCAAGGCTTGACGGTGGGTCGCCATGGATATTGATTATTAACGCCCCGTAATGAATCTCACTTCTGACCCCACGTAGTTCAAGTTTAGGTTCGTTTCTGTATACGCCAACAACCTGAAATATTCCATCGTCTGTGCGTATTAACTTCGAAGCGATTAAGGATGAGCTTGATTCCGGAGTAATAAGTCGCATGCTTAGGGAACTGAAAGTCTGCCTGACCACCAGAAAACAGAGTATCGGGTTTAGTAGTTCACCTGTATCTGGATCCTTAGAGTCAGACGACAACTTCACCTGCCATGTGCCTCTCAGATCAGGTCGTTTTACAAACCACCCTTTTAGTATTTTTAATCTCCACAAATACCTATTGAAAACACCCCATACAGCCACTAAAAAGGAGAGAACTAGTGAAAACGGCCAAAGGTACTCAAAGCTAATGGGTGTGTGACGCATCCAAAGAAGGATTATCCAAAACAGTAGCCCTAGAACAAGTAGAGCTCCAATAAGGATTCTTGGTTCTATCACGATCAAAATATCCTTAGTAAATTGCTTGCCGCTGTGACGAAATCAAAGGCTTGCTGCCTGGTCCATGGCTGTGTTGGCCTAAACAAGTATTTCAATTCGCTAACCTCCGTCCATTCCAAGCAAAGATCATCTGAAATAGTGTAATTAAAAAGAAATTGAAGTCCAGTTCTAACGTCGTCAGTGTAACTCTGATGGCCAAAGAAGTTATCAGGCACGTTGTAAGTGAGGCACTCAATCGAGAACCCACAAAGGCGACTGGCTGCTTCGGAGCCATCAGCTTCCATAATATTTCTTAGGGACTTCAAGATACGCACAAGAGCTTTAAAACGGCGCCCAGTGTCCTGATTCTTTCGTACTCCATTATCGTAATGTTGATCTGGCCAGTTGATTACACCTTGGTCCGGCATGTCGTCCGGATAAAGTTCAACGCCTTTTATATGTCTACCATCTTCGAAGAAATATCTATATTCAAAAAATGGTGCAACGTCCGCATCAATACGATACGTATTCTCCCCTATTTTAAAAGCCTTATTGCCACGTTGAACTGATCGCCGTCCGAAATGGTTGACTAGTGCTTCTTCGACTCTATCCTTAAATTCTGAATATTGAAAGCCAACCTCAATAATCCCAAAATCTTCTCGCGTGGCTCCATTTGGCAGTTCGAAAAAGAAAACATCCCTACAACAAACTCCAATATCGACGTCACTATCCTTAGTTACATTTACCCTATTTTGGTAGGAACCTTGAGTAAAAACGCGGACGTCGTGGAAATCAAATCCATCATAAGCCTGTATAGCACTTCTTATGGCTCGTTCCGCATTCTCACAACGTTCTTTCTCGGTTTGCTTAGGAGCATCTGCCCATCTTGCGAATATTCTTTCCAAATCATTTGTCATAGAAATTATCCTCTCATCCTCCCTTCAAGCCCGACGGGGCCCAAGGACGTTTGGCATATATATGATTCTTATTGCCAGTCTCCTGTTATTCCCTTTTTTTCCTTGGCGCAGTTGTGTAGGTCCAAGGTACCGTCGAAAAAAATAGCACAACGGATACACGGACTTTCTTGGTCTGGTAGATTAATCAACATCTGCTCAGGCCTGAAAAATCATGGTACCATGTTATGTAGGTAATCACTCGCCCTTGCTCATCGGATGATGCATCGACCTGCTTTGAGAGGCGCTCTTCAGTGATCCTCTCGCCCACATCCGACAGCCTAGCACCCTTCGGCAGGCGGGCACGTACCTAGACAGCCGCGCCGTCTCCCCAGTAAATATTTTAGCACGATGGGTCAGGGGGTCAAATTTATTTTATCCAGGGGCGCAATGGCTTCCTTGGCGCCCCGGACTGCTCCCCAGTTTTGGCTTCCAAATACCTCAAAATGGTGATAGAATAAATGTGGTTAGGTAATTTGGCTGAGGTAGGCTTTTCTCTCACCCAGGCGGACAGCCAGAGCGAGTGCCGGCGCGGATCGAGTGGGTGCGAAGGGACGAGTAATGATTCGGGCGCTGATGGCCGATGACAATAATGCTGGAGAGGGGGGTTGGCTAGACTTGGAGGGACGGGTGGCCGGCCATGTGGCCATGCGGTAATCCAAGCCATCGAGGCGATTATGGTACGCAGTAGCGAATCCCATTATGACACTGCCCAGATTTGCCTAAATGGGCACGTAGTTAACGACGCCACAAATAGTCACCCACATAATAATCGGGCTCATTGTGAAATATGTGGCGCTGCCTCGATCACGCAATGCCCCAATTGTACAAAGGAAGTTCCTGGTAGTCAGGTCGTTGGTTTCAATGTATTTCCTATGAGAAGACGGCCGATGTACTGCCACGAATGTGGCCACCCTTATCCCTGGACCGAGACGGCGATCAAGGCGGCCAAGGAGTTGGCCGAGGAGCTGGCTTTATCCGATGAACAAAAGGACCTGCTCAAGGCAAGCATCGACGAACTAATCCAGGACACGCCGGGAGCCCAGGTGGCAAGTGTCCGTTTTAATAAACTAGTGGCCAAAGGTGGGAAGGCGGTTGCCGACGCATTTAGGAATATACTTATTGATGTGGTGAGTGAGTCCGTCAAGAAAAGTATCTGGCCGTAGCCGGGGATGGTCGTCCAAGCCAGACATTGACTCCTATTGGGGATTGCGTTTGGGCCCCCGCTAGCCCTCAACCACAAACCGGGATAGAGGTAAAGTCCATGACAACGGTTAATTTGTTGGAGTTAATCAAGTCCATTGAAAAGGAATTGATAGCACAAGAGG
The DNA here is from genome assembly GCA_018812395.1 of Pseudomonadota bacterium. Lineage (GTDB taxonomy): Bacteria > Desulfobacterota > Desulfarculia > Desulfarculales > JAHJDS01 > JAHJDS01. Next base: position 5,660 of record JAHJDS010000519.1, on the reverse strand, counting down.
TACTTCCGAAAGCCAGACCCCTAAAGACGATGATGGAGATAGGTAAAAGCCTAAATATTCCGGTAAGTTTTTTTGACTCTAATGATGAAATAGTGAGACTCGTCGAGGAATACTACAAGGAGCATTATAAACAAGAAGATCTGGCAATTGGAGCAATACACAGAGGAATCTTTTGTTTTAAAGATCTTTATTTCCTGTTGGAAGTTCCTATTGTATATGGGACAGTCGAAATTGATTGTATGCGATCATTAATGGATATGTCGGATGAAATGAAAAAGGAGCTCAGGTCGTCTAATGAGGATTGGAGGATATTTATCGATCAACACTGCGATCTTTATGATTTTGGACTTGGCATATATGATCCTGGTTTTGAAAAGAGGATGAGCAGTAGAGCTTTCGAATGGTTTTTAAAAGCCAAGGAGCATTTAGAGTCGGCTACAGAAATACTTATGTCTTCTTCTAAGAAGCAAACCGCAATCGAAATTAGCAGGTTGGCAACCGAAATGTTTTTTAAAGGAGCTTTAGTTTCTAAGGGATACACCGACAACGACATGAAAAGGAAGTTCGTACACAATTTGCCAAAATTGGTCAAAGAGGTTGTTAATAACTTTCCTGGCATAGATTATGAAAGACTGTTCAGAGCGATCAATATGCTATCGCATAAGGAAGACGAGAGGTATTACGACAAAGGTTACTCGCGCCGCCAAATCGGCTTGGCTGCCATGTCAGCTCAATTTGTAGCGGGGGAAGTCACCAGGCAAATTTCTGGTAGGAATATCCGCCCAACGCTAAGAGCAGATGGAAGTCCGTTCATCCCAGAACGTGTTTTTCCATAATTTGATTGGCAAACAAAACGTTAGTGGGATTTACAGTCTTTTTCAAACCTTGGCTGGATCGAGCGTGCCAGAGCCCTGGTCCTCATCCTGCCGGAGCGCCCACCCATACCCTACACGGAGCACCCCATGACCAAACCGATCGACGAAATGACCCTAGCCGAGGTGGCCGCGGAGATCCACCAGGCCGCACCGGGGACAGCTGCCCGTCGAGGCCCGGCGCAGATAGTCGTCGGTCATCAGGTCCGATCAAAGGCCGAGTTGATCGAGGGCCGATACCACTCCTGGTAGACGTGGTCGCAACCTGGGCAGGTGATGTCGACGGCCTCGGTTGGGGAGGTCATTCTGTCCTATTAAGGATCGCCTTTCCTGACCCCGCCATAAAGTCAAGGGAGCCCTTTTTTCGATCAGCGACATTCGATGAGACAAGAATGGGCTCCGGTTGAATCGGAGGAGATCGCCAAGTTCTACACAGGCCAGATAACCAGAGCACCCATATCGATAGCCACCAATACCCTGAATTCCAAGCCCCAGTCTTGAAATGAATAGGACTTTCCTGTAGACTAGTTCAAACATCTATTGGAGGTTCCCCATGCCCAAAAGAATTATCGATTTTTTCAAAAACCTACTCCGGGACCTTAAAAAGGGAGTCCCCAAAGACCAGCTCATGAAGAAGTACGGCTTCAAGACTTCGACCCAGTTGAAGACAGCCATTGCTAATGCGGCTATGGCGCAGGGTATCATTCCGGAACTGGCGGGAGGGCGTGGTGGCCTGCAAGCAAAAGAGGTCAGTCGAAAGGTAAAGGTTAACAGCCGAGGGAGTCTGATCATTCCCAAGCAACTTGCCGAGAAGTATGGTTTGAAGGTGGGCGATACTTTTGAGGTGAGCAAATCAGCTGCAGGGCTGTCGCTGAAGAAGGTCTAGGAAAATCATCGGTCAATAGAGTCTGGTTTGATGGATCCTGACCCAACCGGGCTATTCGGACCTTCGTGAGACACTTTCGCTGATGGCGAACGCAAGTCCGCCGTCCACAGACAAGTGTCACTGTGGAGTGTCTCCATCAGCCCATCGAAAATGGATTCTACCGGGTAGTTTTCAGTAAGGAGCTGTACCGGACCATCGAAGAGACCCAGACCAACCTGGGCCGCATTACGACCGAAATATGAAACCTATTTAACCACATACTTAGAACTCTTTAGGCCAGAGAGGTCCACTCCAAAGTCCAAATTAAGCATGATATCTTTGTACAAAATGTCGGGGGTATATTTCTTGCCGTAATGATTATAAGTTAAACTTGTCTGAGCTTCCTTGTGTCCCACGAGTTGCGCCACTTTTTTCTCATCAACTCCCGCCCGCTTACATGTGTTGATGAACGTATGACGGAAAGAATGGAATACAAGCTTAGAGTCAGCAGTCTTAACTCCAACTTTGTCCAGATATTTTCCGTTGAACCATCGTGAAGTGTAATGAGAGTACCTTCCGCTCTGTGGTTTCAACTCGGGAAATAGTCTCGTCTTTCCTTGTTTATTCAGCTTGTTGACCCAACCTGGTAGATTGAGGTCTTTAACTAAGACAGGGTGCAACGGCACCAATCTCCTGGCGCTTGGAGTTTTGACTGTTCTATCGCCTTTCTCGCTTATATCGAAGCACCAGACCTTATCAACTTTTTTAATGTCCTCAAGATGGAGCTGGCAAATTTCCTCCAGTCTCATTCCGGTGAGGAGTCCTAAAATTGGAACCCAGAATTTGTAGGATTTGTCAAAAGTGTCCTTTAGATAATCATCACTGTGAAATATTTTCTTTAGGTTTTCTGGAGAAAAAACATCTCTTTGGCTTTGGTCTTGAGATGCGGTCTTGACTTTAAGGATTTCTGTCAACTTATCTGAGACACCATCATATTGATTGCTCAACCAACTGAGAAACGAATTGGCCACCGTGAAGTATTGTGACACGGTTTTAGTGCTGAGCTTATCTTCATCTGGGATGTTCATGGCCAGGATTTCACTTAGGGACTTATCCTTGTATTTCGGTTTGACAGTCCGACGAGAAGGTAATTTTTCAACAGCTTTCTTATAACTTCTTAAATGCTCTTTAGATAAACTGGTTATGTCGATGTCGCCAACTACGTCGACTATAAGTTGGAGCATGGGAACCAGGTCCCCTTCAGTTCGACCTGTCCACTGACCATGTCTCTTCTTGTCCTGAATGTAGCTGTCTAGAGCCTGGGACAATTTGACTGCCGGCGTTACCAGGGGAGCAGGAGCTTGGGGCGGACGGGACACATATTCATCATCATAAATACCTTGGGCTCTTTGCTTCTCGATGTCGAAAGCTTTGATAGTGACCTTTAAAAGTTCTGCGCAGAGCTTACGAAACTCTAGGGAATTAGTATCGACATCGTCCACGCCTCTAGCTTTGAAGAAATCGTGGACCATTGGAGAGACTTTCAAGTAGTCGCCCAACCTCAACAGCTCGGAGAAAGTCTTCCGGCCATTTTCAAGGTCACTAAGGTATTGGTCCAAGTCCTCCCTTGTCCAGGGTTCGGGGCGTTTCAGGCGTCGTTCTTCATATGCGTCGAGAGCTTGTGTAAGCCAGTCATCAGCAAATTTTTTTATCTCGGCGTCTGACACAGTGGACATGATGTCTCCCTTGCGCCGCAGAAGCGAGAAAATCTCGTCCATAGCCACTGATGCCCTTTTAGCCTTGATACGGGCTTCAGTCAAGGATGCTGTTTTCAGAGATCGCCGAAACTCGGTCTTACCAAGCCTTGGACGCAGATCCACAGGTACGGCTACCCGGAAGTAAAATGTGTGACGGTGTTTTACGAGATAGGCAGGTGCACGGCGGGTTTGCGCTCCCATTAAACAGGCCCCTTTGTATCCCTACTTTGTGTGAAGGGCCTGTTGTTAGGAACCAAACCGAGAAAAAGATTCGTTATATCAGATAGTTAACTTGAAAATGGTGCCGAAGGCGGGATTTGAACCCGACTTGCCTGTTGTAACATGCTGATATTACTTAATTTAAATAGTTTAGAAACTAAATTGTACACCGCTTGTACACCGCTCTGTATTTCACCCAGCGTTTCATCGGTTGGGGCCACGATCCGGCGACCCCCCCGTCCGTTCAGAAAGGTTGATGTTTAGTCATAGCCCGACCTGGGCCGCCGCGTTGTTCCTGAACAGGTTGCCCATCCGGACGTACTTTTTGAGCGTGTCGGTCCGCTTGTGGCCGGTCTGGTCCATGATCGAAAAGGTGTTCACGCCCCGGGCGGCGGCCGACGTGGCGAAGCCCGCCCTCAAGCTATGACCCGAGAAACGGGCCGGGTCCAGGCCGGCCGCCTCGGCGGTCCGCTTGACCACCAGGGCCACGGCCCTGTCAGACATCCGGCCGTTGATCCTCCCGTGCCGGGTGATGGACCGGAACAAGGCCCCGTCCTTGATCCCGCCGGCCTCAAGCCACGCTTGGACCGCCCGGACCGGGCACGTCTCGGGGTGACTACCGTAGGGGATGCCCTTGACCGTCCCCTCGGCTTCCTGGTCGGTCTTGGACCGGCGCACAGTGACCACCAGGCCGTCATTGGTGATTTCCAGGTCCCCCGCGTCCAGGCCGACCAGTTCCGACCGCCTAAACGCCCCGGCGAATCCCAGGACCAACAGCGCCCGGTCCCTGATCCCCAACAGGCTGTCCGGCAACCCCTCGACCATGGCCCGCAAGTCCTCGGTCATGACCGGGGCCTTGGCGTCCTGGGCCGTGCCGTTGGCCCGCTTGATGCCCGACCAGACCTCTTTAATGGCCGGGTCCTTGGTATCGAGGGGACACCCGGCCAGGCGGTGGGCCTGGGATATGGCCGATAGGCGAAGTTGCAGGGTCGAGGTCTTCAAGGTCGAGGCCCGGTCCGACAGATACCAGCCCACCGTCCGGGGCAGGGCCGGCAGACTGACAAGCCCTTGTCCAGCGCACCAGCCGTTAAAGTCGGTCCAGGCGGCCCGGTAGGCCCGCTTGGTATTTTCGGCCTTGGCCTGGTGGGCGTAGCCGGTGGCCTTGGCGTCCAGGTCGGCCAGCCGGGCCAGGTCCCCGCCGGGTTCGATCCTGACCAGTGCTTGATTGTCCCCCATGACTGCCCCCTGTCTGTCTAGGTTCCGATAATCTATTGTTGTCGGAAGTCAGAATAGCATCCTGTTATTATTGTTGTCAACCCCTATTTTAATAAATAATGACTTGACCAAAGCGGTGGTTTGTTGTACCTTCAAGACATGGTAGCGAAAGGCAAAGGCAAGCGGGGCGGGTCCGGTGTCGAGGCCAACCCGGCCATAGGCGAGCGGGGCGACTTCCTGCGGGTGCTGATAACCATGCCCGGGCCGATGCTGGCCGAGCTTAAGGCCCTGGGCGTTCAGCGGCGCATGGCCGGGCATAAGGATAGCTCGGTCTCCGCCCTGGCCCGCGAGGCGATTGCCACCCTGTTGGCCAAAGAGAGGGGCGGTTGATTGAAAGGGGAATGCACCAGCCCGGAACAAACTCGTCTCCTGGCGCCTCTCCGGCGGAGACAGGGGCATTTCCAGGTTCGGGCATGGAGTCAAGGCCTACGATATGACCGGCGGCCCACCGGATCGACCCGTAGGCGGCCCCACAGAGGGGGCGTAGGTGTCAAGCATGGAGGCCATAGCCGGCACGGGCGACACAGAAGCGAGATGCTTGCCCTGGCCCCCGCTTCGGCCGCAGCCGTCGACCCACGCGACTCGGGAAAAATAATGGGTTTGACCTCGGACGATGAAGCCGAAATCGGTCTGAGGCAGAATAGCCTACCAATGAGCATATGAGAGATATAT